>JAFOIS010000303.1 GCA_017420605.1 Lachnospiraceae bacterium
CGGGCGTCGAGACCCGGGTACGTCCGGCAGCTGACCGTCAGAACGCCGCATTTCCGGAATAACTCGAACAGGTCCGCCTCCGTGCCTTCCTTTGCTTTCTCTTTCGTATAGAGCATGAAGATCGGAACGGACAGAGACGTCTCCGCCATGAAAAGCTTCTGCGGCCTGCCCTCGTATAATGCGGCGATACCGTCACGCACGGCCGCCTTTGCCTTCCGGATCCCGTCGGTACCGAACGGATCATTCTTTCCCATTTTGGCGTAAAGCGCCGCCTCCGCAAGCTTCCGGGCGAAGGAGTTGCACTGGAACGGCAGGGCCGCTTTTTCAAGTTCCGGCGCGATGCCGCTTCCCGGCGCGCACACCGCGTATCCGGCGCGGATGCCCGCCATACCGAAGCCCTTGGAAAAGCTCCGGGTCACGATGATATTCGGATGATCCCGTAAAAGGTCTACCGCCGTTTCGTCCGGCGAAAGATAGTCCGCGTAGGCCTCGTCCACAATGAGCACGCGGCGGAGAGATGCCGCTTTTTCCGCGATCTTTTCGATCTCTTCTTTCGGAATGAGCCGGCCGGTCGGATTATTGGGGTTTTCCAGAATGAAAAGATCGTACGCTTCGGACATCCTGCTCAGATAGCGCTCCGCGTCAAACCGGTAACGGTCTTCCGGCCGAAGAAGACAGGCTTCGTAAACCGCGCCGGTATAATACACGCTGTCCACATAGGCCGTAAACTGAGGCCCGCAGCCCAGCACACGCCGGCCGGGTCCGAGAAAGAGCCGGTTCAGCGCACTGAGGATCCCGTAGGATCCGTTGCCCATAACGAAGCACTCTTCCGCAAGCCATTCCCTGCCGGGCAAAAGACTCTGATACCAGGCCGTGAGCGCAGCTTTTACGGCATCGTCGTGCGGATAACTCTTCACATACGATTCGAGAGCGTGATTATTCTGTTGATTCAGGGAATCCAGTATGGCCGTATCCAGCGCTTTCGGATCAACGCCCAGCGAACAGTCGAGGCGTACCTCTCCCTCCGCCGTATGGCCGCCGTAATCCAGCGGTTCATGCATCGGAACCGCCGGGTTCATATGATAGGTATATATCAGGTTCTCTCTCATAGGTGTTTCCTGCGGCCGCGTCCCTTCGCGGTCTCCGCATAAACATTATTTAAAAAACATAATAAACGCCATCGTTCATTTACGCAAGAAAATATTCATTTGGATACCGGATCAGATTCATTACGATGCCGGTCCGTGCCGGGAGATAAAAAAAGCCCCATGCCGCGGCATGAGGCATCCGGCGACAGGCTGATCACCCGTTTTTCAGACGGCGGTCCGTTACGATCGCGATCAGCAGGATCATGGACAGTGCAAAGATCATCGCCCAGAACGCTCCCGGATTCTCGCCGACGGTCCTCGGCGCCGCATTTCCCCGGAGGGCGAGCGCCTCTGCCATATATGTCAATATCACCGCGAATACATAGATTATCTTCATTTTCCGAACTTTCCCCCTGTCCATGTCAGCCTGTCCGGCAGCATCGTCTCTCAGGCTTCCCGACGGCACTTCCCGCAGTTTCTTTTATTGTCCGCCGTTCTCATTGCGTTTCTTCTGCCGGCGCCTGCGTGTCAGAAGGACCGTCAGGATCACGCCCGCCATAAATGCGGCCACAGCAGCCAGGACGTAACCGCCGGTCTCTTCGGCCAGGAGTGACGACGCGGCAGACGTGCCCTGCGCGATCACGGACCCTGCCGTCCCCAGCACCGCCGTCTGGCTGATCAGACACAAAAGAAGCAAGGCGGAAACGCCTCCCCATATGGAAAGACGCACCTTATCTTTTTTTCTTATCAGCGCCGCGGCCCTTTGGTGCATCAGGGTCAGACGCTCCTGCGCTGTTTTCATAAGAACCCCCGTCCTGATCAACGCTTTCACCTATATAGATACATGGAAATGAAAAACTCCTCAAAAACCGCAAAAAAATAATGCACAGAAATTCCGTGCATTATTTGTGCATTATTGCAGAATGAAGTTCTACCGCGGCAGAAGCGACAGCCGCCTTATAAGGATCACGCCGGCGGCGACGCTGACGACAGGAAACAGATATCCCACGATGGCCGCCGCGCCCTGCTGCGATACCAGGATGTTGTAGATGCCGTGATAGGTGATCGCGACGGAAAGGAGCCCGACCGCTCCGGCAAGCCGCAGCCAGATCCGGTCCCAGAGCAGGATCATTCCGCCTGCCAGGATCGCGCCGCAGGCCACATGCATCGCGCCGGCGCCGAATCCGCGGATGAGGAGGTGGAGCAGGCTGGACGCGCCGTTCTGGGTCAGATAACAGACGTTCTCAAACGTGGCGAAGCCCGCCGCGATCATCAGCATACAGCCGGACACCTGTTCCTTCTTCGGTTCAAAGACCAGCAGATAGAAAAGGAACGGGAACAGCTTCATGAACTCTTCGACCGGCGGCGTGATCGTAAGGGTCGCGGCCAGCTGACCGGCGCCGGCGGAGGCTGCCAGAAACGTGCTGATATACGACGACAGAAGGCAGGCCGTCATGCCGGCGAGGAAAAACAGGAAGAGCTGCCGCGTTTTCCGGAGGGAACAGATCGCCGCGATGAGCAGCGGGACGGCGAGGCAGACATAGATATTCTCGATATAATTCATCCGTCTACCGCCCTTCGAACGGCCCGGATGAATCCGATCAGGCTGACCGTAAGCAGAATATCAAACCAATAATACGGGTTCCGGAGGGAATCTCCCTCAAAGAAGCAGGAAGCCGTCCACATGCAGTATTCCATGGCGCAAAAGAACATCGTCATCCGGAACAGCATGTGATAATTCTTCTGCTCCGTTCCTTCCCGGACCGTCAGTTCCCCGTCTACGGCCTTCAGCAGGATCAGCGTCAGAAGCGCCGCATAAATAATGTTGCTGATATACGACCCCCACTGCATATAAAAAGCGCACATCGAGACGGTGAAAACCGGAACGAGCCACAGGATCTTCTTCCGCGACGTTTGGAAGCCTTCCCTGAACTGCAGAAGGAGGATCAGCAGAAAGAGAAAGCCGGCATACCAGCTCATGTCCGGAATATAGGAAAAATCCGGCGTTTCCCCGTAAAACAGAAGGAACAGCAGCCAGTACAGGTCGCCCAGGAAATAACTGCCCGAAAAAAGCGCCATAAGCACCCATTCGCGTCTTTTTACGCGGATGCCGCGATACACTGCGGTCACGGTACAGCCGAGCGCGATCACAAGCTGGATGCTGTTTTCGATGATCTCGATCATGGATTATCCGTATCCTTTTTGCCGGACTCGTCCCTGCCCTCACGCCAGTCCTTCAGGCGGAAAGAGAAAACCGTAACGCTGACGCCGAGCATGAAGGCCACGATACCGATCACGATATATCCGAGCGAGCCGTTTGCGGAGAAGATGCTTCCGCTCATCCCGATCCCTGCCATCTGCGGCGCAGACAGCGCGCTGCCCGCCGACAGAGCGGCCGCAAGCAGCAGAATGATAAGAATGCCCAGGGCGCCGCTGACCGCTCCGGCAAGACGCATTTTATTCTGCTTTCTTTCCTGCATAAGTTCCGATGCGCGTCTGTGCATCGCCGCGATCCGTTCGTCATTCGTACGCATTTGTGATCCCCTCTTTTGCCAATTCCTCCCGGAGCGCCTGTTTGCCCCTCGCCAGGAGATTATCGATCTTCTTTCTGCCGACGTGCAGCACGTCGGCAGCCTCCGCGTAGCTTAAGCCTTCGAGATACACAAGATACAGCGCTTCCCGCATGTCCGGTCCGATCCGTTCCATGCAAAGACGCAGCGCCGCCCGTCTTTCCCCGTTCAGGATCTTCTTTTCCGGAAGATATGGATCCGGCAGCGCATCCACATCGCATTCCTCAAGAGAGAATGTCTGCATGCGTTTCCGACTTCGGGAAAAGCGCGACGCCAGATTGCGGGCCGTTTTATAAAGGTATGCCTTGAACCCGCCCTCACGTATATGCGGCCTTGCCGCCATGATGCGCGCGAACGCTTCCACCATGAGATCCTCGGCGTCATCCGGGTCGTGCAGATAGCCGTTCAGGAAAAAGGTCAGGCTGTCGCCGTAGCGGATCATCAGCTCGTCATAAGCCGGGGTATCCCCGCGCAGATATGCGCGGTAGAGTTCATCATCACTGTGCATAGAGGACCGTTTCCATTGATGACGGATTCTTCGTCCGTCAGTCTCGATACGATTGCCTGAACATCCGGTGCGTCCGTCATGGTTTGTCCCGCATCATAAAGGAAGCCTGTAGCGGCTCGAGATCACGTTTTTCTCGTAGATACCGCACTTCCGGCACGGTCCCGTATGATCCATGCCGTCCCTGCCGCGAAGAAGGCTCAGCACCGCCGCCCGGTAATTGGCGTCATTGAAGATCCCGGAAAGCGGCGTTTCAAAAATGTTGACGCCCCAGTCACTTTTATAGACATTGCAGCAGCCGAGCAGCTTTCCGTCCCAGTTGACCTGCGGGGAAAGGATCATCTGCGCGCACATCTCCGCGCTGCCGAACATATGATTCTCCCCGATATAGTATTCTTCCTCGCCGACTTCTTTCATACCGGTCACTTCATGAAGGTGCAGGGACCTGTCCTCGATAAAGCCCCCGCTCCAGTCGGGCTTGAAGAAGATCTCCATGCCGAGTTCCTCCGCCATTTTCTTTGCGGCAGCGGCTTCGTGCTGGTTATGGTTCATGAGGATGAACTGCCACCTGAGAAGCGGATGCTTTCTTTTGTATTTTTTCTTGAGTTCGTTGATCTTCCTGATATTCCGGTAGACTTTCTCAATATTTCCGTTCCGCCGGTACTGCTCGTACACTTCCTGCGTTACCCCGTCGAGCGATACCGTGATCGTGTCGGTATCAAACCGCACCAGCGCATCGAGGACACGGTCCGGCACGTCGTTCAGATTCGTTCCGTTCCACAGCTGTATCAGGATATTCTTTTCATGCAGGATCTTCAGGATCTCGTACATTTCCGGGTTGCAGAAGGGCTCGCCGTTATTGGAAAGCTCCATTTTCCGGATACCTGGATTCTCATCCAGCAGCTTTCTTACCTGCGCCGCCCTGATATATCCCCGGCCGACCGTTCCGTAATTCTCCTTCCGCATATAGCATCCCGCACAGTTGAGCTGGCAGACGGTCGATACGTCAAGCCTCATCGCGATGGGGGTGTACTCAACGATCTCATGGTATTCCAGATACTCCGCAAGGACGTCCGAAAGCTCCCTGATACGCATTCCATCTGCGTTTTCCGGCCTGGCCGCAAGGATCGGAATGCCGAGAAAGGTTTCTCCCGCATGGCCTGGGTCGATGATGGCGGTCACTTTTTCCCGGATCGCGGGAAATGCACAGAGGAGATCCTTGTTCTGCCAGTCCGCTTTCTCGATACAGAAGGGTTCGGTATCCCGCCGGAACGTATCCTGCCCGCTCTCAACGATCGCCGGCGGCGCCGCGACGCCGCCGCGCCAGCGTTTGTAGTTTTCAAGAAGAAGCCGGATCTCCTGCGGAACGGAAACAGGCGGCAGCCCATCCCAGCCCGCCTTATCGAGCACGCGCCGGATCTCATCCGCATAGTCGACGCTGGCGATCACTATGATATCAGGCCGGGCCTCCGCAAGATCGGCGGCATTATAGACCGGATAACCCCGGAACCGGTCGCCGGTCACTTTGCGCGTATGCAGGAAGATCACTTCCGCGCTTATGTCTTTCGCAAACTGTTCGATCACGGAAAGGATACAGGCGCTGATCCTGCCGGTACCGTAAAAAGCGATCCTTTTTGCGCTGTATATAAACGGGAATCTTTCTTTCAGCGAAAGAGAGAGCATTCGCGAAACGTCGCCCGCAGCCGCGGGATCCGTCTGCCGCAGCGCATAATACTGCGCCTCCGCTTCCGCAAACTGACGTAAAAAATCCTGCGGTGAAGCCGTAGGATCGATAGAAAGCACTTTGTCCGATCGTGCCATGTGGACCTGTTCCTTTCCGGATGCGCCCGGCGTATTATCGCTCCGAAGCCGTCTTCAAAGCATGTTCAAACTGCTGCCTGATCTTTTCGTAACCGTCCAGCGGGCTGCACTCATAGAGTTTTTCTTCTCCGCAGAAGATGGCCGGCACACGATAGTAATCGTATCTGTCCGAGATCTCCGGATGCGCGTTCTCTTCGATCCAGTCGATCGCGACAGCGGCGTAAGCTGCGTTCTCTTTCTCAAGTTCCTCCGCGGCCCTGCGTCCCATTCTGCAGTACGGACATCCGTCCAGATAAAAAACCGTAAGACTGCTCATATTCCGATCGTCCCTCCTTATGCAGACTCGATACCATATTATCATACCTTAAGTGACGTCAAATAAAAAGCCTCATGCCGGTCGCGTAAACATACCTTCGGATTTAACAGGTCAGAGAACCCCTGTTTGTGATCAGATATCAGAAAGGGTGTACTTACTTTACATCAGATCTGTCTTCCCGACAACCTCTTTCCTGCGCTGAAACACGGAGTATGCCACCCTCTACATGTCCCATATCAACTGCCGGAAGTATTGCTGTCTCTTTC
>JAFOIS010000304.1 GCA_017420605.1 Lachnospiraceae bacterium
CTCGTCGTCGTCATGACGTTCGGCCTTGCAGCCTGCGGCGGTGGCGGCGGAGCTAAACCGGCGGACGGCGGCGCGAAAGAAGAAGCGATCATTTCCGCAGACGACAGCACGAAGGATTATTCCGGACGTACGCTGAAGCTCCTGCTTTCGATCGGCGGCGGCGGCAACTACTATGAACCGATCGCAAAGCGCATGATGGAAGCCTATCCGGGCCTCAAGGTCGAGATCCAGTACAGCAATACGGCGGAAGACGACCTCCGTACGCTGATCCTGGCCGGCAACGCGCCTGACATCTTCAACGTCAACGCCGGCAAGCTTCCGTGGTACAACGCGATCGAGCAGGATCTGGCCCGCCCGATCGACGACATCTTCAAAGTCCCGACGATGGACGGCACGAAGACCCTCGGCGACCTTCTCGACAAGGGCATGTTCTCGCTCGGCGAATATGAAGGCCACTACTACGTCATGCATGAATTCCAGTACCTGAACGGCTTCTGGTACGACAAGGCGTGGTTTGAACAGAACAACCTGCAGGTCCCGACCGACTGGGCTTCCCTGCAGAAGCTGGCGGACGACTCCAAGGCGGCCGGCTCCACGCTGCTCGGCTACATGGGCATCGCGGCGGATGAGTACGGCGTCATCTACTGGCTGTATCCGATGATCGCCTCCACCGATTATGACACCTTCGTCAAGATGGCGAACCTCGATCCGGAAGTCTGGAAGTCTGACGCTATGCGGAAAGTCGTCGACAAGATGGTCTACGTCCGTGACGGCAACTACGATATCAACACCCTCGGCTGCGGCGCGACCGAAGCACAGATCGCGTTCATCGACCACGATTTCGCGATCTATCCGTGCGGCTCCTGGCTGGAAGCCGAGATGGAAGGCGCCTGGACGGAAGGCTGGGATCTGGAGTTCCTGCCGTATACCTTCGGTGATTCCGCGGATCAGGTCTATATGGTCTCCGGCGGTCTTGCCTCCATGGTCTACAAGGATACCCCGAACTGGGATCTTGTCCAGGAGTTCTACCGCTTCATGTTCTCGGATGACCAGTCGATCGTCGAGAGCACGAAGGTCCACCACAACGTCATGCTGATCCCGCAGTTCTCCGAGCTCTGCGGCGACATCATCGACCCGTCCGTTCTGACGGCGTATGAAGCCATGAAGAACATGAAGACCATCAACCAGGCCATGTTCAAATGGTATCCGGATACCGCGACCGAACTCGGCAACATGATGAACGCCCTGATGGGCGGCGACATCGACGCCGACGAGTTCCTGCAGCGCGGCTATGATTACTGGACCAAGCTGAAGAACGACGACAAGGTGACGAAGTATACCTTCACCGGCTGAGCCGGACCGATAAAAGCATTACGGAAATGAACGGCGGTGGGATGGCGGCAGCGCCATCCCGCCCTGCTTACGGGGGTATGCCGGCCTTCGCCGCATGACCCCGCACGGCTTTTTTATGATCCTGCACGTGAGGTGCCATATGAATAAACGGCAAAAGAGCGAAAGGCGGTTCGACACCCTTATGCTGGGCATCCCGGTCATTTACTACGGGATCTTCATGCTGATCCCGTGTCTGGCCGGTCTTTACTTTTCCCTGACAGATTTCGGCGGATATTCGCTGAAATTCAGTTTTGTCGGACTTTATAACTATCGGAAGATCTTTGCGGATCCGGCTTTCTGGAAGTCCGTCGTCAATTATTTCAAGCTGTACTTCGCGACGGTCATCATCTGCTTCCCGCTCGCATATATCACGGCGATCGTCCTGACGAAAAACAAAAAACTGAAGGAACGTTCGATCTACCGGATCCTGTTCTTCTTCCCGTCGACGGTGCCGACCCTGATCATTGCGATCATGTGGATGACCATGTACAATCCGTCCTTCGGCGTCCTGAATCAGTGGCTCGGCAAAGTAGGCATCGGGGCGATCCAGTGGCTCGGTTCTTCGAAATGGGCGATCATTTCGGTCATTATCGTCGTCATCTGGCGGCAGTTCGGTTTTTACCTTGTATACTTTATGGCCGGCGTATCCAACGTGCCGCAGTCGATTTATGAATCGGCGCTCATCGACGGCGCGTCCGAGTGGAAGCAGGCGATCAAGATCACGGTCCCGCTGACCTGGGACGTGATCAAGACGTCGATGCTGTTCTACGTTATGTCGGCGGTCAACCTCGGCTTCGGTACCGTTTACGTCCTGACCCAGGGCGGCCCGGACAACGCTTCGCAGGTCATTTCCTCTTATATGTATTACCAGATCGCGAAGTTCACGGATTACGGGCTTGCGTCCGCGATCGGCGTGTTCATGATGCTGATGACGCTGATCATGGCGCTGGCGATCCTGAAGCTGATGAAACGGGAAACCTATGAATTCTGATAAGGAGCGTCCGGAATGAATACAAAAGTAAAAAAACCGTTCAGCTGGGGAACGCTCGCTGCGAGGATCTGCATGATCCTGGCCAGTATTCTGGTCCTGGTCCCGTTCCTGATGCTGTTCCTGACGGCGACGAAGACGAACGAAGAGTTCTATGCCGGCATCTGGACACTGCCGCACAACATCCTGAAGAGCCTTCCGGAGAACCTTTCCCAGGCATGGGCGGAAGCGCAGATGGGGATCGGATACTTCAACTCGGTCATCGTTTCCGTGCTCGCCCTGATCCTTACGCTGGCGATGGGCGCCATGGCGGCCTATGAGATCGGCCGCCGGCATCTGAAACATGAGCAGTTTTTCTCGAATTTCTTCCTGGTCGGCCTCCTGGTCCCGGCAATGGTCGGCCTTACGCCGTCCTTCTACGTTGCCCGGGCTCTGGGGCTCTTCGATACGCGGACGATCCTCGTCATCATGTATACCGCAATGGAGATCCCGTTCACGGTCTTCGTCATGACGAGCTTCGCGCGGTCGATCCCGTCGGAGCTGGAGGAAGCGGCCTACATCGACGGCGCCTCGCTGTGGAAAGCGTTCCTGACGATCATCCTGCCGCTCATGCGGCCCGCGTTCGTCGCGGCCGGCATCTTTGCCTTCCTCGACAACTGGTCGGAGTACATGTACGGCCTGATGTTCCTGGTCACGCCGGCCAAGAAGACGGTCGCCATGAACATCCTGCAGTTCAAGGTCGGTACGGGCGTCAAGGTCAACTGGGGCGTCACGACCGGCGCCTGCGTGATCTTCATTCTGCCGGTCCTCATCGTGTACATTATCTTCCAGGATAAGATCATGGGCGGTCTTACCGCGGGAAGCGTAAAGGGTTAAAACAGTAAAAAACGATTTGAAAAAGAGGCGGCAGCGACCGCCTCTTTCGTTATGCCTGTAATGGGAGTGTATGCTGCGGGCTTTACCCGACCGCTTTACCCGACCGGCAGACGCAGCTTCTTTCCCGCGATCCTAAGAAGGACGCCCGGCAGGGAACGTTTTTTGTGAGGCTTCCGGTCTTCGGCATCGAACACGCACCTTCCGCCGCGGAAGGTCTTTTCGATCTTGATGCCGTCAAGCGCGTCGGTCTCCACCGCATAGGGATCCTGATCCAGCACGATGAAGTCCGCGTCAAGGCCGAACGCAAGGCGTCCTTTCCGGTTTTCCAGGAAGCCGAGCTTTGCGGCCTCGGAGGTATTCATTTCCAGGCACTCCTGGAGCGTGATGCGTTCGCTCTCGACCGGATGGGTCATCGCGATCTTCGCGCCGTGCAGAACGTCCATCGGCGTGACCGGGAAATCGGTGCCGCCGCCGACAAGGAGACCGTGATCGAGGACGGAGCGGTACGGGCTGCAGCGCAGGACCCGGTCGCCGATAAAGCCCGCGTAGCCGGAGAAGTCCATTTTTTCGCAGACCTCGAGGAGCAGCGGCTGCATGGACAGGGCGACGCGGAGCGAGGCGGCTTTTTCGATCGCTTCTTTCGTCGGCTCCTCGAAGTGCTCGATGCGGAGCCGGTGGTCCTCCCTCGGGCAGTCGGCAAGCACACGCTCATAGACGCGGAGCACCTGGTCGACCGCCGCGTCCCCGATGGCATGGAAGGAGACCTGCGCGCCGGCCCTGTGCGCCGTCATCGTGAAGGCGTACATTTCCTCGTCGGAATAGTTGAGAATGCCCTTCGTGTCCGGCCGGTCGGTATAGGGCTCCGCAAGGGCCGCCGAGTGCCCGTCGAACGCGCCGTCCGCAAAAGCGCAGACGCACGCGCGGCCGGCAAACATCTTATTTTTCAGGAATTTCTCCAGGCTTGCAAGGTCCCTGCAGCCGTCGCTGTACCACATCGGCACGAATTCGATCTTGAAGAGATCCTTCGCGATCTCACGGAGCAGCAGGATATCCAGGACGTCCTTCCCGAACACGGTCGTGACGCCGTGCGCGGCCGCGTAATCGTCGACGAGGAAGATCCCGTCGAGGATACTGGCGATCCCCATTTTCGCGAGAATGTCGCCCAGCATGTCGACGCAGCCGGGATCCTCGACCTGCCCGGTCATTTCCCCGTTTTCATCCGTGATCACGCCCGGCTTGTCCGGACGCACCTTCAGGATCTCAAGCGCCTTCGTGTTGAACGCGATCGGGTGCAGATCGTTGTGA
The DNA here is from genome assembly GCA_017420605.1 of Lachnospiraceae bacterium. Taxonomy (GTDB): domain Bacteria; phylum Bacillota; class Clostridia; order Lachnospirales; family Lachnospiraceae; genus Chordicoccus. The sequence continues at coordinate 4,562 of JAFOIS010000304.1, forward strand.
CAGATGAGGACCGGACGGTCCTTCGATACGGCGTCCAGTTCCTCTTTCGTCGGAAAACGCTTTTCCGCGATGAGCTTATCCTGGAAATACGCGCCGAGGATCCAGTCTTTCGGCGCCGTCTTTCCGGCATTCTCCCGGAGCAGGTCCAGGACGTCCGAAACGGTCTTTGCCTTTGACAGGTCCGCGCCCTTCATGAAGATCCCGGCCGGGATCACGTGGACGTGCGTGTCGATAAAGCCGGGCAGGATCGTTTTGCCGCGGAAGTCGAGCGTGCGTTTCGCTTTGAGGAGCGATGCGGCGCGCCGCGTCCCGCAGAATTGAATCTTTCCGTCTTTTATGCCGAGGACTTCCGCCTCCGGCTTCCGGAGATCCATGGTGTAGATATTTCCGTAAACGAGCGTGTCGAACATGACGGTCCTCATTTCTCCATGCAAAACTATGCGTTATCTGATATACGGTTTCAGGATCGCCGGGTCGACCGGCTCGCCCCTCTGTTTCTTTTCCAGCGCCGCCGCAAGGGACGCGTACTTTTCGCGCGTCAGCGGGTAGGCGAGCGCGAAGACGAGCGTGACCACCATGATGGCGGACGGAACGAGCGCGTAAAGATAGCGGATGCCGGTGACGGCGGACGCCGTCTGGACGTCGGAGCCTTCCACGAAGCCGATGAGCTGCAGGCCGACGCCGCACAAAACGGAGCCGAGCGCGTTGCCGAACTTCATGAAAAGACCGATGAGAGAAGTATACAGGCCGTCCGGCTTTTCCCCGCTCCGAAGCTGCTCCACGATCGCGGCGTCGTAGGACATCGCGTAGATCATGGTCCAGTAGCCGGAATTGCCGAAGGCATACAGCGCGATGCTGATGATGATCGACGTCCAGGATACCGGCAGCAGGATGATGACGAGGAACCCCGCGATGTAGAAGAGGATCCCGCCGGACATGGCGGCCTTCTTTCCGATCTTCTGCGCCGCGTATCCGACGAGCACGGCGGTGATCACGACGAAGACGCCCTGCAGCGTGTAGACGAGCGAGCTCTGCTCTTCATTGAAGCCGAACACGAAGGTCAGCAGGTAAATGGCAAGCGCCGTGCCGAAAGTGACCATGATATTGAGGAAAAAGGTCACGGCGATGAGCTTCCCGAGGGCTTTGTTGCGGAAAGCGACCTTCGCGTTTCCGAAGAACTCCTTGAGCGCCGCCTGAACGCCGCCTTTTTCTTCCGGCAGATCGAGGTTCGGGTTCCGCGGTTCCTTAAGCGTCCGGCAGCAGATCTGATAGACGAGCGCGGTGAGGACGCCGTAAATGATACCGGCCGCCGCCCATCCGGCGGAGGAAGAGCCGGCGATATTCGTGAACGCCTTGACGAGAAGGAGCGGCGTTCCGACGGCGATGAGCGTACCGATGTTCATGAGCGTCACGGCCCAGGTGCGGAGCTTCGTGCGTTCGTCAAAGTCTTCGGTAAGCTCCGAACCGAGGGAAATGTGCGGCACGACGCAGGTCGTGAGCGCGAGCCAGTACACCATGTTGATCACGATGTAGTAAATGACTTTGAGCGTGCCGGGGAGGTTCCAGTTGAAGAAGAGCAGCGCGATCGACAGACCGAAAAGGATCGAGCCGGACATGATGTACGGCATGCGGCGCCCTTTCGGGTTCCTGCTTTTGTCCGACATGCTGCCGATAAGAGGATCGGTGACGGCGTCCCACAGCACGGCGACGCCGGAAATAAGGCCAGCAATGGCCGGCGCGATCCCGGCTTCCACCGTCAGGAAATAAGAGAAAAAGGAGAAAAATACGTTATAGCCGATCCCTTCGCCGACGGCGCCGACGCCGTAGCGGAAGAGGACGGAAGAGGAAAGCTTTTTGTGTTCTCCGGATGTATTTTTCATGGCGGTCTCCTGATCCCGGCAGCCTTTGCGGTGCCGGCGGCTTTCTCCCGGTGCCGGCGGATCCTTTCCGATGCCGGCGGCTTTATTTGATATAGACAATTATACTTTGTTTTAGTAGCATGGTAAAGTAATAATCGGAAGGAACCGTGACGGAGGTGTGCTGTGAGATACCGGAAAATACTGTGTGATCAGGATTATAACGAGGTGCAGCCCTACAGGAACCTCCTGGCCGCCGCATTCGGCCCGGACGAGGAGCTTCTGGAGCGGCCGATGCTGACCGGAAGGGAGACGGAATACCACCGGGACTGGGCGTTTCTTGCGGAGGACGGCGGCATCACGGCCGGCGGCGTGCATCTTACGCAGGAGAAGGACAAGCCGGCCCTGGGGTCTCTTTCGGGCATGATCGTGCGGGAATCCTACCGCCGCCAGGGGATCGCGAAAGAACTTTTCGCCATGGCCGTGAAGACCTTCGATGAGGCCGGCGGACAGATCCTCTATCTCGGTACGGGGAATCCGAACGCGGCCGCGCTCTACCGCAAATTCGGCTTTCAGTTCGCACCCGGCAGCAACGTGATGTTCCGCGACAGCGCATTGCTGCCAAAGACAGAGTCCGCGCCCGGACCGGAAGTGCTGCCGACGCCTCTTGCCGGAAATGCGTCGGAAGGAGAAAAATACCGGATCGAAGACCTGTCCCCAAAAATGCGTCTCCGCATCATCCCGCTCGTCCTTTGGCGCGGGCCGGATCTTCTGATGGACCGGAACGCGATGATCCTTTCCACGTCGGAATTCACACAGCGCAGCTGCATGGGCCTGTATCCGCGTTTTTCGGAGATCACAGAAAACGGCGGCCGTGTCGTCTGCGCCTATGACGGAGAGGGGGATCTTTGCGGTGTCGCGACCGCTGTCCCGGAAACGGAAGGGCTTTTCGTCGACGTTTTCGCAGCGCCGGGCCATGCGGACTGCCGTACGCCGCTTCTTGCGGAGCTGATCCGCGAAGGGACCGCCTATGCCCGCATTTCGGATACGGATCGTGAAAAACAGGACTTTTTTGCCTCCATGGGCTTTCTGAAAACGGAGGACAAGGAGGCACCTTCCCGCGTCTGCCCGCTGCCGGTACATCGCTGGATCCGTCCGGATCCTTCTGCCGCCGTTCTGTCTTCCGTCTGAGTATCCACCGGAGGAAACAGAACGCGTCGATAGCGGCCGCGGAGATAGTATGATATAATATTATTTATCGGCAGCGAAAGATCCGGCCGGCGTTTACAGCCGGCGTCATGACAGCAGAGGCGCTGCCGGCAATTCATGACACAGAGAAGGGAAGATACAGATGAAACTTGCGGTGACCTATGACAATGGAGACGTATTCCCGCATTTCGGCAGAACGGAAGCGTTTAAGGTATATGAGATCAGGGAAGGAAATATCCTTTCTTCGGAAGTGGTGAGCGCCGGCGGCGTCGGTCATGAAGCGCTCGCGGGACTTCTTGCGCAGCACGGGATCGATCTTCTGATCTGCGGCGGCATGGGACAGGGTGCGCAGAAGGCTCTTGCGGACGCCGGGATCGTCGTGATCTCCGGAGCTTCCGGAGATGCGGACGAAGCGGTGCGCTCGTTCCTGCGCGGCGAGCTTACGTCTGCGGGCGTGAACTGCGATCATCACGGTCACCATGAGCATGCGGAAGACGGCGGTGAGGAACCTGCCTGCGGGCAGGGCTGCAGACAGGAAGGCGGCTGCGGATCGGAAGGCGGCTGCGCCGGCTGCAGCGGCTGCGGGCCGCAGATCGTGATCACCGGGAAGAATGCGGGAAAGATCTGCGTCGTGCATTACCGCGGCACGTTCAACGACGGGACGCAGTTTGATTCTTCCTATGAAAGGGGAAAGCCTCTGGAATTTATCTGCGGCGCGGGAATGATGATCCCGGGTTTCGATAAGGCGGTCGTCGATATGGAACCCGGCGAGATCCGGGACGTCCACCTTATGCCGGAGGACGCGTACGGCGAAGCCGATCCGGAGGTGATCTTCACGGTCCCGATCCGGGAGATTCCCGGGGCGGAAGGCCTTTCCGTCGGGGAGAGGGTATATCTTACGAGCAGCCGCGGCCAGCCGCTTCCGGTCCTTGTTGCGGCAAAGGACGACGAGAATATCACGTTTGACGCGAATCACGAGATGGCCGGAAAGGAACTCAATTTCCGGATCGAACTCGTTGAGATCCGCTGAGAGCATATGCGGCGGAGGCCGCGCTGTGTTGACGCCGTAGAGGAAACGCAGTATATTGAGAGCCGGGGTATGGAGGTAAGTATGGAAACCAGATTAGCAGTGATCAGTATCATCGTTGAAAAGCCGCAGGCAGTCGACGCGCTGAACGCGCTTCTGCACGAGTACAGGGATCAGATCATCGGCCGGATGGGGCTGCCGTACCGTGAGCGGAACGTCAACATCATCTGTGTCGCGATCGACGCGCCGATCGACGCCATCAACGCGCTGACCGGTGCGCTGGGCCGCATCGAAGGCATCAACGCCAAAGCGACCTGTTCGAACGTATAAAGCGTAAAGCGGCATAAAACATTATAATAGTACAGCATCCCCTGACGCCAAAACTCACCTTGCGGCGGAAGACGATGAAGCGCACGTCGATGCGGCTATGCCGCCGGCGTGCTGCGCGGAGCGCACGGAATGCGCCGTACATCCGCCTCGTCCTTCGGGGATGAGGCGGTTTTTTGGCGCGATAAGGCCGAAAAAGCCGCAGATCATAAGGAGGTTTCAAAGATGTCACTTACAGGTACACCGGCTGCGGAGCGGACGCACATCGCGTTTTTCGGCCGCAGGAACGTCGGAAAGTCAAGCCTCGTCAACGCCGTGACGGGACAGGACCTTGCCGTCGTCTCGGA
>JAFOIS010000305.1 GCA_017420605.1 Lachnospiraceae bacterium
GAAAATGATACCACAAACCATCCGATCTGTGCTATGCTGAAAGGCATGAAAAGCAAAACCGTCCCGAATGAGACGCCTGTCCATGACCGGCATTCGTGAATGCCGGAAACGAGCCGGAGGTATTCAAGATGAAGAACGTCTACGGAAACCGTGTTCTTATCACCGGTGCATCAAGCGGCATCGGCGAAGCGTGCGCGCGCATGTTCGCGGAAAACGGCTGCTCTGTGACCGGTGTGTCGCGTCACTGCAAAGAGGAGACGCGTAAGCTTCCCGGCGGCGGCAGCCTTGCGGCAAAGCGGCTCGACGTCACGGATGAAGAGGCGGTCCGGGCCTTTGCAGCATCGGAAGGGCCGTTCGACATCGCCGTCCTCTGCGCCGGCATGGGCGTTGCGGGACCGCTCGAAGAACTGCCGATGTCCGAGACCCGCCGCCAGATGGAAGTAAACTACTTCGGGACCCTTGCCGTGATCCAGGCGCTTCTGCCGGAAATGCGGGTAAGAAAACACGGGCTTATCCTCGTGATCGGCTCGATCGCCGGCCGTGTCTCGATCCCGATGCAGAGCCAGTATTCCGCGAGCAAATACGCGCTCGAGGCGACGGTCGACGCCCTGCGCATGGAGCTTGCCGCCTACGGCGTCCGCGCTTCGATCCTGGAGCCGGGCGATACGAAGACCGGCTTTACGGCGGCCCGCGCTTCCACGGTCGCGGAAGACTCCATCTACCACGACCTTTTCGAAAAGAGCATCGCCAAAATGGCGCACGACGAGCAGAACGGCAAATCCCCGGACTCCGTCGCGAAGGTCGCCCTGCGTCTTGCGGGCAGAAAGAATCCGCCCGCGAGGTGTCCCATCGGGGCGGATTATAAAGCCTTAATGATCCTTCTTAAGTTCCTGCCGGACAGAGTCCGGGAATTTATCGTGCGGAAGCTCTATCTGTGATAAGCCGTCACGCACAGTTTATTCGGATGCCTCCAGTTCTTTGCAGAAGGCATCGATCTTCGCCTCATTTTCCGCCCGGGTTTTCGACTTCGGTTCAATGAGGGTCATCGCGGCCGCGAACGCTCCGATTCCGAGCGCTCCCTGCAGCTTCGCAAGCGCCTTGTCGCCGCCGGAGCCCAGCATGCAGGAAAAGGCCGCGATCTTTTTATCCCCGATCTCCGTAAGATGGTCGCGGATAAAGGTACGGAGCGGCGGCGTGACGCTGCTTGCCCAGACCGGCATGCCGAAAATGATCAGGTCATACTTTTCCGCATCGAATGCATAAGCCTCCAGTTCCGGCTCCGCCGCTTTCAGGGCGTCCCGTCCCCCGATGAGGAACTTTTTAAAACCGGCGGCAGGATACGACGTCTTCGGGACAAGGCGGATGAGATCCGCGCCGAGCTTTTCTGCGATCTTCTCCGCCGCAAACTGCGTGTTGCCGGACATGGAATAATAAACGACGGCAGCTTTCATGACTGATCTCCTTCTCCCGGCAGCATCTCCTGCGCCGGATTTACTGTTTTATGAAAACGGGTCCTTAAGAAAACCGGGGGTAGATCTTCTCCGCAAAATACGCTTTGATCCGCTCCTGCGCGTCGGCCGGTACCGGGCTTACATATGCTTCTTTTACTTTGCGGATGATTCCCTGCGCCCGTTCGAGCATCGAAGGTTCTTCCTTAAATTCGCCGGCCATATTCAGCGTTTCATTGGAGAAGAATTCCCCGGAACGCATATGTTCGATCGTCAGATCGTCCATCATGAAATACCCGGTATCCCTCTGCTCCATGATGCTGTCGAAGCTCTCGTCGATATCCGTAAGACGCATCCCCCGCGTCATGAACTCGGCCTGGCGCTTCAGGCACATGCCGATCACGATGTTCTCCGGAGACAGGCCGTTCGCATTGTAGCACGACCCCACGCCGGCGATGACGTCCGCGCCGGAACCCACGGCGGACAGCATCTGGAACATCGATTCGGCGCCGCACTGCATGTCGAAGCCGGCCGGCGTATTGCCGCCGCATTCCGCCATATAGGGCAGCCCGTAGCTCTTCGTGATCTGTGTCGCCGCGATCTTCCAGAGCGGTTTTTCCACTGTATAGTACATATCGTGTCCGTCCTGCAGGCTGGACACGGATGGTCCGAACGCCGGGATATACGGGTTGCCCGGATTGACCGCCTGAATGATCGCGCACAGCCCGATCACTTCCGCCATGCCCTGGATAAAAGTCCCGATCAGAGTGTACGGCGAGGTCGTCCCGGCCATGGGGCAGGTGGTCGGGATGATGGGGAAGTTGTACTTCACCGTTTCCAGAAGAAGACGGCAGTTGACGTCCGTCAGCGCCATCGGCGAGAGCGTCGCAACCGCCACGCTCATGAGCTTCGAATCCTTCAGCGGCCGATCTCCCAGGATCGTCTGCCCGATCTCAAAATACTCCTTCAGGCTTTCCACGCTCGTGCAGTACGCCATGATATGCTTGTCGAAGTTCAGGAAGAACTGCTCCAGCGCCTTGTACGAAGAGATATCCCCTTTATGATCCGTCACCGGGAAATCCATGCGGCTCACCATGACGATATCGTCATAATGCTCCATCAGGGCCAGATTGGTCAGAAGGTCGTCCATGGCGGGACGGCGCACCCCGGCGGGATCGTTGATCCACGGATCCATGACGATCCCCGTCATGTACTGCTTCCCGGCGCCGATCGTCCAGCTCCGCCCGTAAGGACTGCGGGCCTCATAGGTCTTCGGCACAAGGGCCATCAGGCGGTTCAGCACCTTCGGCGGAAAATAGACCCGGTCGCCCTCGACCTTCGCGCCGGCAGCTGCGCACATTTCCCGGACCTTCGACATTTCCACCCGCATGCCGATCTCCCAGAGCACCTGCTCGATCTTCTTTCTTACACGAAGGACCTCGTCTTCGGAAAACTCACTGAAGCGCATACCTGACTCCTTTTATCCGCAGTGTCCGAACCCGGTATCTATATTATACACCTTTTCCAATCACTTTCAGAGAACTTCCGCGCGCGCCGTGTTTTACCACGATCTTCTGCGCGATGCTCTCCTCGAGTCGGCTTACATGGGAAATGATCCCCACCAGGTGATGGCCGCCGTCAGAAAGGCTGTTTAGGACCTGCACCGCCTTGTCGAGCACGTCGTCGTCCAGCGTGCCGAAGCCCTCGTCGATAAAGAGCGCGTCCAGCGCCTGTCCGCCGGCATGGCTCTGCACCACGTCCGAAAGACCGAGCGCGAGCGCCATCGAAACGAGGAACGATTCCCCGCCGGAGAGCGAGGCGGATTCCCGCTGGATGCCGGTGCTGCGGTCCAGTACTTCGATATCGAGGCCCGCCTTCGCGTTTTTCCGGTATGCTTCCACCTTGTGCACGAGCTGGTACTGGCCGCCGGAGAGGATCTCGAGGCGGAAGTTCGCCTTTTCGATGATCTCACGGAAGGTCGCGCCCATCACGTACCGGTCGAAGGAGAGCTTGCCGCCCTCGCCGTTTGCCCCGGAGGCAAGTTCCGAAAGCTTCCGGAGGAGCCTGGACGCGCCTTCCGTTTCGGCAAGCTTTGCTTTCTCGGTCCGGACCGTTTCAAGGACTTTCACATGATTGGACCGGAGCTTATCCTTTTCACGGATCTCCTGCTCCGCGGAATCAAGTTTCTCTTTTATTCTCCCGATCGCTTCCATGAGGGAAGACAGATCCTGTTTTTCGTAATCCCGCGTCTCTTCCGCAAGATCCCGGACCGCGTCCTGCGTGCTCTTGCAGTCGGCTTCATAGTCCGTTTGTTTTCTGCCGGCCTCCTCGAGCCATTTCTCCGGCGAGCCGATGTCTTCGAGCGCTGCGCGCGCATCGTCCGCCGAAGCAAACCCCGTCTCACGGAGCACCCCGGCAAGCTTCTCTTCCGCTTGCGTAAGCGCCTCTTCCCTCGCCGGAAGCTGCCCGCGGGCGGACGCAAGGGCGCCGTCCGTTGCGGCATATTCCTTCTCCGCTTTTTCCTTTTCCGCCTCGTGTTTCCGGATGAGGC
>JAFOIS010000306.1 GCA_017420605.1 Lachnospiraceae bacterium
CGGTCGCGGGCGACCATGGACGCATAGGCGTGGAAGCTCTGCCCGAGCCGCATCGGAACGGCGTCCTCCAGCTGCGTACGGCCCATTTTCATGACGTCGCGGAATTCGTCCGCCTTGGTGTGCAGCGCATCGATAAGCACGGACAGCGCTTCGGAAAGCGGCCCGATCATGGAATAGACCGTCATTTTTCCGGCAGTCGGAATAACGTCGTTGGTAGACTGGCACATATTCACGTGGTCGTTGGGATGCACGATGCTGTAGTCGCCGCGGCTGCCGCCCATGATCTCCGTAGCCCGGTTCGCCAGCACCTCGTTCATGTTCATGTTGGCACTGGTGCCTGCGCCGCCCTGGATCGCGTCGACCAGAAAAGAACTCTTGAGAAGACCTACTTCCACCTCGTGGCAGGCTGTCGTGATCGCCGCCGCGCGCTCCGGAGACAGTTCGCCGCTCTCTCCGTTCACCTGCGCGGCTGCCCGCTTGATGAGGGCCATCATCCGGATGAATTCCGGATGCATCGAATGCCCGGTGATCGGGAAATTCTCCACCGCCCGCATTGTCTGCACGCCGTAGTAGGCGTCCTTCGGAACTTCCATTTCCCCGATCGAATCTGCTTCCGTACGATAATACCTGTTCATCTTCCTGCCCCCCGGTGCTCTCATCGGTTTCTGTCCGTGCCGCCGCAGTGCCGCGCAGCACACGCGTTTCCAGACCTTCTGTCCGTACCATAGCACGCCTGCAGGAAAGAAAAAATACTCTGCGAAAATTGATTAATTCATAAGTATTTTTCGTTTTATAATTAAGAATATTAAGTTATAATAGGATTTACTTAAGAAATCAAATTCAGTGTTTCGGCCGTGCCGGAAAGGAGCATCCCATGGCATTCGTTCCCGATAAAACAGACAGGAAGATCCTCCGCATCCTCCAGGAGAATGCGAGGATCTCCCTGAAAGAGATCGCATCAAAACTCTATATGTCGTCGCCGGCCGTGTCCGCGCGGATCGCAAAGCTCGAAGATGGCGGCGTCCTTCTGGGCTATCACGCCTCGGTCTCGCCCGCGTATCTCGGATATCCGATCAAGGCGTTCGTCAACGTTGAGGTCAATCCGAAGCAGAAGGCGGAATTCTACGAGACCGTCTCCGCGATCCCGAACGTCGTGGAATGCAACTTCGTGACCGGCGATTACTCCGTCCTGATCGAAGGGTTCTTCCGGTCAACGGAGGATCTGGAGCATTTCGTCTACTCCGTCCAGCATTTCGGGCGCACGAAGACCCTCATTTCCATGTCGACGCCCGTGCCGCAGCGTCCGCTGCCGATCCGGACCGGCGATACGGAGGGGTGAGGGGATCTTTACAGCTCCACCCACTCCCCGTGCTTCGGGACGATGAACTTCCCGTCCGGAACTTTTCTTTCAAACGCTTCCGCAAGCCGCAGAAGGCGGGGCATGTACTCTTCTTCCGTGTGTTTCAGGTCCATGTGATGCGGGATCATGACCTTTGCGCCGATCGACTTCGCGAACTCCGCCATTTCATCCGGCTCGTGCTTGGTGAACTGCAGGATCGCGATATCCGGCTTGATCGCCGAAAGGATCTTCTGCTGTTCGATGCGGGGGTTATTGCCCCACATGAGGACCTTTGTGCCGTTGTCGAAGGTGAAGAGGAAATTGCGGTATTCGAGCGATCCGAGCGTCTGGAAGGACTTCATGAACGGATCCGCCTGGCACAGGGGATTCTTCCCGATCCTCTCGTCAAGCTCGCCGATCGTCCGGTTCTGATCCACATGCTTGCCGAAGAGGGCCTTGACCTTCACCTCGCCGAAATCCAGTTCCAGGTTCGGTTCCATCGGATAGACGTTCGACGGGTTGTAGTCCATCCACTGGGTAAGCGGCATTGCGGAAAGCTCGCCGAGCAGGACCTTCGGATTGAATTTCTTTGTCAGCACCGGCAGGTCCGTGATGTGATCCCAGTGAACATGCGTGATCGTGATGATATCGCATTTCTCCACGTCTTCCCAGGTCAGGTCCGTGTTCTCATTTACCGTGATGCACGGATCCGTCAGGATCGCCGTATCCTTATACTGGATCTCAAAGCTGGCGATCGTGTTCCATTTGATTCTGACTCCGTATGACATAGTTTCCTCCTCATCTTGCATTAACACCGCTTAAGCGGATCTTCATTCTCTTACGTGATCCTCCCGGATCTCCAGCGGTTCCTCTTTCTTTTCACGGATCATGGCAAGCTTCTCTTCCCTCGTCAGGTGCTTGATCCGCCATTCCTCCCGCATAGCTTCTTCCTTCGTCGGAAATGACGCCGAATAGACGAGCGTCACCGGCCGCCGGGAACGTGTGTATTTTGCGCCGGCACCGCTGTTGTGCGCCTTAATGCGCTGCGCAAGGTCATTTGTCCAGCCGGTATAGAGCGACCCGTCCGCGCACGCAAGGATATATACGTAATCAGTTCCCATTTCCTGTCCGAAGGTATTTGTCTATCTCTTCTTTAAAATGCCGTTCCCAGAGCGCAAGGCACTTTTCGCGCACGGGTTCCGTCTTCGGGAGTTCGTCATAGCTGTACTGCGCGTCTATGACCCAGTCTTCGATATGCATGTTCAGCTCCCAGGTATGGAACGGCGTGAGCTGATAGGTTAGATGATTCCCCGCGTTCCGCATGCCGATCGCCCCGTATTCAAACCGGTAGTAGGTATTCTTCCGGTTGGCAAAAGCGGAGCGGAAGCTCTGCAGCGTCTCGGGATCTTTCGGCCACCTCTTCCAGTAGAGCGGTACGTTTTTGTCAAACCCCGCGGCTGTATCTTCCCCGGTAAGCGCCGGAGCCGTCTCCTTTTCCGCAGGACGTTTTTCCACCGATTCCCCTTTAGCAGGTCTCTCTCCCGCTGAGGTGTACGGTCTTTCCCGGAGCTTCCGGATCTCCTCCGGTGTCAGAATTCCACTGACGACGTCCTTTTCATAGTCGATCAACCTGCATTCGCAGGGAAGAAACTTTGGCCATTCCGAGGACGCAAGTGCCGGAAGGCGCTGGAAGCGCCATTCGCGAAGAGGCTCGTCGTCCGGTCTGCCAAACAGCGTTCTCTTCACCGGGCCGTCGAGCCGGCAGCCGATGACCAGTTCATCATAGGACACCATATAGGGCTCTGTATTCGGTCCGAAAAAGGTCCCTCTGTCCGATTCGAACGGCTTGATCACGTACGGCCAGGTCTCTTCTACGATCTTTCGGACGGCGGCTTCATCATTTTCGTTCCACGCATCCAGAAAGGCATAGAGCGTTTTGACCGGCAGGTTTTCCGGATAGAGGCTGTTTCTTATATAAAGGAAATCATAGGGTGAAAGAAATGCAAAGAGGTCCCTCTCCGTATCCGGCACCGGCCTGATGCTGCACTCTTCCCGGATCCTGTTCTCAAGAGCCTCCCAGCCGAGGAGCCCGCCGAGATATTTATGCAGGACGAAACTGTAGACGCTGACCGCGTTGCGGTAGAGCTGCGTCCAGCAGCCGTCTTTCTGCAGGCCTTTCTTTACGGCTGCATCGATGTCCCGGCGCACGGGCTCCATCTTTTCGATGTCCTCTTCCGCAAGCCAGTATACTTTTGCTTCCGCAAGGCGGGTTTTCGTATCTGTTTTCTTTTTTGCAAACATGTCTTTTTCCGGATTCCGCAGGCTTATTCACACCCGGGAACAGTATACCACGTTCCGGGAAGAAAAGTCCTGCGGCTCACAGAATTCTTGCAGAAGATATACCGGGCCGGTCCGGCATGTCTGACACTTTTACAGCAGGGAGCGTGATCCGTTACGGCGGCGGAGCTCTTTACAAAACTTTCTGATTTGATTACGATAAAAACGAATGGCAAAACGTGAAGGATATTGACGTGGCCGGCAAGATCCAAAATATGACCGAGGGCTCCCCGGCGAAGCTGTTTATCCGCCTGGCAATGCCTGTCTGCATCGAGACGACGCTCTGGATGCTGCTCTCCGCTGCCGTCAATATGATCATCGGCCGCGGCGTAGGCTCCGAAGGCCTGGCCGCCGTAGGGGCGGCGACCTATCCCTATAACGCCCTTAACTGGCTGGGTTTCGGCGTCGGACAATGCATCGCGGGACTGATCGGCATCCAGTACGGCATCGGTGATGAGCTGAAGCTCAGGGAAAGTGTGTCGACCGCGATCCTTCTTGCCGCGGCTGTCGGCGCCGTCCTTGCCGTAGCGGGCATCGTATCCGCATCGCCGCTGCTCCGCCTTCTGCATACGACAGAGGATATCTTCCCTGCGACGCTGCGGTATCTTACTGTCCAGTATGCCGCCATCCCCGCTACTACCCTGCACTTTGCCCTGTCTTATATGCTGATCGCCTTCGGGAACGGCACGGATCCGCTTATCGA
>JAFOIS010000307.1 GCA_017420605.1 Lachnospiraceae bacterium
ACGTGGGTATGATCGATCCCGCGGAGCATTCGTTCAGCGCGTTCGTTTTCAAGATTCAGGCGAATATGAACCGGAATCACCGGGACCGTGTCGCTTTCATGCGGATCGTATCCGGTCACTTTTCGGCTGATGAGGAAGTCTGGCATGTACAGGGGCAGCGGCGGCAGCGTCTTTCGCAGCCGCAGCAGATGATGGCGGACGACCGGCACGTCGTTACCGAAGCCTACGCCGGCGACATCATAGGCGTATTCGATCCGGGCATCTATTCGATCGGCGACACGGTCTGCATGCACGGCGATCCCGTGCGCTTTGCGGATATCCCGACCTTTGCGCCGGAACATTTTGCGAGGATACGCCAGGTCGATACGATGAAACGCAAACAGTTCATCAAAGGGATCGAGGAGATCGCGCAGGAAGGGGCGATACAGATCTTCCAGGAGCTTTCGCTCGGCATGGAGGAGATCATTGTCGGCGTCGTCGGCGTGCTGCAGCTCGACGTTCTGAAATACCGGCTTGAAAATGAATATAAGGTCGATATCCATATGGAACCGCTGCCGTACGAATACATCCGCTGGATCGAGAATCCGGAAGAGATCGATATCGATACGCTTTCCGGAACGTCCGACATGAAGAAGGTCGTGGACCTTAAAGGAAATCCGCTGCTTCTTTTCATTCATGAATGGAGCGTCGGGATGACCCTGGAGAGGAACCGTTCCCTCAGGCTTTCGCAATTCGGCGGCTGGGACGAATAGCAGGTTGAACTCAAAATATTACTCTGCTATAATTACTTTGAATATTTATAAGATTTTTTTGCAGGAGATGGCATATGGCTGATAAAAGAAAGACATTGACCCTTCTATCCGGAGAAAACGGTTCGGTCCAGATCTCTGCCGAACTGATCCCGATGATCGCGGCGCTTGCGGCGACCGAAGTGGAAGGAGTGGCATCGATGGCCGGAAACCTCACGAATGAGATCATCCGGAAGGTCGGCATGGGGAAAGACGACGCCGGCGTGAAGATAGAGACCGCGGAAGACCGCGTAACAGCCGATCTCTCGATCAATATCGAATACGGCCGCAATGTATTCGACGTCTGCCGCGACGTCCAGGAACACGTGAAGAACCTCATCGAAACGATGACGGGCATGCAGGTCTCCGACGTGAATGTCCGTGTCGTCAATATTGATATTCCAAAGCAGAAGAAAAATGATGACCAGACATAAGCTGCGGGAACACTTATTTAAAATTCTGTTTATTTATACGTTCGCATCCGGAGAGATGCCGGACCGCATGAACGTATATCTCGATACGATCGAAGATCTGGACGATGCGGAACGGCTCATGCTCGAAACACGTTTTGCCAGAATCATCGATCATCTTCCGGAGATAGACAGGAAGATCTCTGAAACTTCAAACGGATGGAAGATCGAACGGATGTCGAAGGTCGATCTTTCCATTCTGCGTCTTGCAATGTATGAACTTCTGATGGACGAAAGTATCCCCGAAGGGGTTGCGATCAACGAAGCCGTCGAGCTGGCGAAGACGTACGGAGGAGAGGAGTCCTTTTCTTTCATCAACGGGATACTCGGCGTCGCGGCAAAAGGCGGGCATGAAGAATAACGTCTACACCGTTACCCAGATCAACCGCTATATCCGGGGCGTCCTTTCCGACGACCTTGTGCTTTCTGCGTTATCCGTCCGCGGAGAGGTCTCCAACGTCAAATACCATCCGACGGGGCATCTGTATTTTATTCTGAAGGACGCCGGATCCCAGATCCCCTGCGTCATGTTTTCGGGGAGCCGCGCAGCGGGACTCACGTTCCGTATGCGTGACGGGGACACGGTCGTTGTTTCCGGCACGGTCGACGTGTTCGAGCGCGACGGACGATATCAGCTGTATGCAAAAAGCATACGGCGCGAAGGAGCCGGAGAACTGTATGAACGTTTTCTGCGGCTTAAAAAAGAACTGGAAGAGACCGGCATCTTCGACGCGATGTATAAAAAACCGATCCCGAAGTATGCCATGACCATAGGGATCGTTACCGCGGACAGCGGCGCGGCGATCCAGGATATCCGGCAGATCGCACGGCGCAGAAACCCGTATGTGCAGCTGATCCTGTGCCCTGCGGCCGTACAGGGGGAACATGCCGCCAAAAGCATTGTCCGCGCGCTTCGGAAACTGGATTCCATCCATCCCGACGTGATCATCTGCGGGCGCGGCGGCGGTTCCATCGAAGACCTCTGGGCTTTTAACGAGGAGATCGTGGTCCGTGCGATCTTTGACTGTGAAACGCCTGTGATCTCTGCCGTGGGACATGAGACAGACGTAACGCTCTCGGATCTTGCAGCAGATCTCCGCGCGCCGACGCCTTCCGCAGCCGCCGAGATCGCCGTGTTTGACGCGGCCCAGTATCGTACGGCAGTGTCCGATATGACAGCCCGCTTCGGCACTGCCATGGCAAGATGCGTCCGGACGGCCCGGACACGCTGCAGCGCGGAGCAGAAGACCTGGCTTATGCGAAGGCCCGACCGGCGTATACGCGACCAGCGGATGATGCTGGCCGCAGCGGAAGACCGGATGCGCGGCGTTATGGATAAGCGTCTCAGAAACGGCCGTGACAGGGCGGAGAATATGCGAAACAGTCTGGACCGGCTCATCACTGAGAAGATTCGCGATTCGAAAGAGCGTCTCCGCATCTTTGCCGGACGTTTTGACGGACTTTCACCGCTGAAGCGTCTCTCGGCCGGTTTTGTATACGCGCAGGACGAACGGGGACAGACGCTGCGCTCCGTAACACAGACCGCGATCGGCGAAAAACTGACGGTATGGTGCGCGGACGGCAGGATCGTAAGTTCTGTTACAGAAAAAGGATGAACGGATTATGGACGAAACCATGACTGCACAGGAAGGCGCGGAGCTTTCCGTGGAAGAGATCTTCGCCAGGCTCGAAAAGATGGCAGATACGCTCGAGGACGGGAGCGTTCCGCTGGAAGAAGCCTTCCGAATCTATGCCGGTGGCATGGAGTTACTGAAAAAGGCAAACGCAAAGATCGACGGTGTGGAAAAGCAGATGCAGATCCTTCTCGCCGAAGTGAAAGACGGTGACGATGAAGGAGAGACTTGACGTTCTTCTTGTACAGAAGGGTCTTGCGCCTTCCAGGGAAAAAGCGAAGATCCTGATCATGGAAGGGCGCGTTTACGCAGCCGGTCAGAAAGAGGACAAGCCCGGCACCATGATCCCCGAGGGCGCGGAGATCACTGTAAGAGGCGAGACGCTGCGCTACGTAAGCAGAGGCGGCCTCAAACTGGAAAAGGCGCTTCAGGTATTTCCCGCGTCTCCGGATGGCTGCGTGTGTCTCGATATCGGCGCGTCTACCGGCGGCTTCACGGACTGCATGCTGCAAAACGGTGCCGCACGCGTTTACGCGATCGACGTCGGATACGGACAGTTTGACTGGCGTCTGCGCAATGACCCGCGGGTCGTGGTGATGGAAAAGACGAATGTGCGTTACATGCTTCCGGAAGATCTCCCGGAAAAGGCAGCCTTTGCCGGTATCGACGTTTCCTTCATCTCGCTGTCAAAGGTCCTGCCTGCCGTTTCATCCCTGCTTGCGGAGGATGCCGCGCTTGTCTGCCTTATCAAACCGCAGTTTGAAGCCGGCCGTGATAAAGTCGGAAAGAAAGGGGTAGTACGGGATCCCGCGGTACACGTTGAGGTCATCGAAAACGTACTGTCCGTTCTTCCGGAAAACGGTCTGTCGGCGCAGGGGCTTTCTTTCTCGCCGATACGGGGGCCGGAAGGAAACATAGAGTATCTGCTGTATGCAAGGAAGGGCTCCGATGCCGCAGAACTGCCGGAACCCTCCATGATCGTTGCGGAAGCGCATGAAGCGTTCCGCAGCGCTTCGAACGGATAAGATATGCTCTATTACATTCTACAGAACAGGGAAAAAGACCGCGATGGTTCCGTCTCCGCCATGATCGGTGCCTTTCTTGCGGACAGGGGAGCTGACTTCCGCGTAATCTTAAGCGGCAGGGAGATCCCGGATTCCTGCGACGCCGTGATCACGCTCGGCGGAGACGGCACCGTACTGCGCTGCGCGCGTTATACCGCGCCGAAGGGCATACCGATCATGGGCATCAATCTCGGAAACCTCGGTTATCTTACGGACGTTTCGAGAAATGATATCCTGACCGCACTCGAAAGGCTCCTTTCCGGCGAGTATTACATAGAGAAGAGAATGATGCTGTCAGGCCGTGTGGAAAAAGCGGGGGCTGATCCCGCCTCGGACACGGCGCTCAACGACATCGTGATCGTCCGGCAGGGACCGCCGAGCGGGATCCGTCTGCATGCGCTTGTAAATGACGCGCCTCTTTATTCCTTTTACGGAGACGGTATGATCTGCGCGACGCCGACGGGGTCCACCGCTTATAACCTGTCTGCGGGGGGACCGGTCGTTTCGCCCTCGGCCAGCATGCTGCTTCTTACACCGCTTGCGCCGCATTCTCTTATATCCCGCAGCATCGTGCTGCCGCCGGATGACGAAGTCACGATCCTTCTGGAAGAGGGCCCGAGAACGGCGGAGAGCCTTGTAAGCTTTGACGGGGAAAGAAGCGTTGTACTGCAGGGCGGCGATAAGGTCGTGATCCGCCGTTCCGAGACTTCAGCCCTGCTGATCCGGCAGGACAAAATGAGCTTTCTGGAAGTTTTGCGCACTAAGATGCAGACAGTCTGACAGAAGGAGGATATGTCATGAAAAACGCAAGACATCAGCAGATCCTGTTCCTGATCCGGGAACATGACGTGGAAACGCAGGAAGAGCTTGCCGAACTGCTGAACAAGACCGGGTTTACGGTCACGCAGGCTACGGTCTCACGGGATATCCGCCAGCTGCAGCTGCAGAAAGTCCATACCGATAACGGCCGGCAGAAATACGTACGGACCAGCGAGGGGGATATGGCGCTCGGGCAGCGCTATCTGCGCGCCCTCCAGGACGCGTTCGTCTCACTGGACTTATCCGGCAACATTATGGTACTCCATACCATTTCCGGCATGGCGATGTCCGTTGCGGCCGCGATCGATTCCCTGGACTGGAACGAGGTGCTCGGCTGCATAGCGGGTGACGACACGATCATGATCGTGCTCCGCTCACCCGAAGCCGGCGACAGCGTAAAAGCCCGTATCATGGAGATCGTTTCGTAAAGGAAAAGAGATGCTGTATTCACTGCATGTCAAAAATCTCGCCCTGATCCGCGATGCGTCCGTCAGCTTCGGGGAAGGTCTTCAGGTCCTGACTGGCGAGACCGGCGCGGGCAAATCGATCCTGATCGATTCGATCATGCTCGTCCTCGGAGGACGTTTTGACAGGAACCTCGTCGGGACGGATGGAAAGCCCTTCCTTGCGGAGCTTCTGTTTTATCCGGAAGAAGACGTCATTCCCGTGTTGGAATCATACGGCCTTTATCCCGATGAGGACGGCACGCTTCTCGTTTCCCGCAGGATCGAAAACGGCCGGAGCCTGTTCCGCGTAAACGGCAGCATCGTGCCTGTTTCGGTCATCCGGAAAGCGGCGCCGCATCTGATCGACGTGTACGGCCAGAACGAACATCAGTCGCTGACCCAGAACGATTTTCAGCTGCAGCTTCTGGATTCTTACGGCGGAGAGACGATACGCGCCGCGAAAGAAAACGTCAGGGCTGCCTGCCGTGCTTACCGGGAGATGGAAAAGACGCTTGCGTCCCTTTCTATTGACGAAGCGGACCGCGCAAGGCGGACCGACCTTCTGCGTTACGAAACGGAAGAGATCCGGCATGCCGGCCTGCGCGAAGGCGAAGACGGGGAACTGGAAGACCGCTACCGTTTTCTGTCGAACGCGCAGAAGATCGCCGAATCCTTAAGCGAAGCACACCGTCTCTGCGGGTACGACGGGGAAGGCGCCGGGGATCTGATCGGCGCAGCCATCCGTTCCCTGTCCGCTGTTTCGCGTTACGACAGGGATACGGAAGATATGCTTGCGTCCCTGACGGATATAGACGGTCTGCTCAATGACTTCAACCGCACCCTGAGCAGTCATCTGGACGATCTTGAGACAGACGACGGAGAACTTGCAGGAGTCGAGGACCGTCTCAACACGGTGAACCGTCTCAAAATGAAATACGGCGGTTCGATCGCGTCCGTCCTTTCGTCGCTTGACGAAAAAGAGGCGGAGCTTGAAAAGCTGAATGATCTCGATACGCTTCGCGAAAAAGCCGGAAAGGATCTTTGTATCCTCCGCGAAGCGCTTGATGCGGCATCCGATACGCTGCATAAAGAGCGCGAAAGGGCGGCGGAACGCTTCTCCGCCTCCGTATCGGCCGAACTGGAATCACTGAATTTCGCAGCCTGTGATTTCGCCGTGGACCTGATTCCCAGAGAAGAGATCGGCGAAAACGGCGCGGATATCGCGGAATTCATGATCTCCACGAACCCTGGAGAGGAGATGCATCCGCTGCGCCTTACCGCCTCCGGCGGCGAGCTTTCCCGGATCATGCTGGGGATCAAGACGATCTTCGCGGACCGGGAGGACGCCGGCACCCTGATCTTTGACGAGATCGACACCGGTATCAGCGGACGCACGGCCCAGAAGGTCGCCGAAAAACTGCGACGCGTTTCCCGTTCGCGGCAGGTCATCTGCATCACGCATCTGCCGCAGATCGCAGCAATGGCGGACATACATTTTCTGATCGAAAAGGAATCAGCGTCCGGCAGGACTGAGACGAAAATACTTCGCCTGTCGGATGAAGATATCATAGATGAACTGGCCAGAATGCTCGGCGGTGCAAAGATCACCGGGCAGACCAAAAAGGCGGCGGCCGAAATGAAGGCACTCGCCGCCGGAGAGGACAATTGACGAATGAAGACAAACATCTTATTTGCAGCAGCCGAGGCAGTACCGTTTCTGAAGACCGGGGGACTTGCCGACGTCGCAGGAGCCCTTCCTCGTTACATCGATAAGGACCGTTACGATGTACGCATCGTCATACCGCTTTATTCCGTGATCGGCGGAGAGAAACGGGAAGGGATGCAGTTTATCGGTTCCTTCTATATGCAGTTCCAGGGAAAGGATAATTACGTCGGCATTCTTGAAAAAGAAGCGAACGGCGTTACGTATTACTTTATCGACAACCAGGATTATTTCACCTCGGACAAGCCGTATCTTGATATGCCGGGCGATCTCGGAAGGTTCGGCTTCTTCTGCAAAGCCGCGCTTTCCGCGCTTCCGACGATCGGTTTCCGGCCGGACGTGATCCACTGCAACGACTGGCAGACCGGCCTTATTCCCGTTTATCTCCGGAACGGCTTCGAAGCGAATCCGTTCTACCGGGGCATAAAGACCGTGATGACGATCCATAACCTGAAATTCCAGGGAATCTGGAATAAAAAGGATATCTCGGCCGTCTGCGGCCTGCCTCTTGAGCTTTTCACACCGGATAAGCTGGAATTCAACGGCGACGGGAATCTCTTCAAGGGCGGCCTCGTATATGCCGACGCGATCACTACGGTGAGCCCGACCTATGCAAACGAGATCTGCACGACCTATTACGGAGAAGGCCTGCACGGTCTTATGAGCGCCCGCTACCAGAGTCTTTCGGGGATCCTGAACGGCATCGACACCGATGATTTCGATCCGCTGCACGATTCTTTCATCCCCTGTCATTATAACGCGGGAAGTTTCCGTTCCAAGAAAAAGATCAACAAAGCGGCGCTTCAGAAACGGTTCGGCCTTGCCGAGGATCCGAAGGCCATGGTGATCGGCATCGTTTCGCGCCTCACCGAACAGAAGGGCTTCGATCTTGTCGGAGAGATCATGGACAGGTTGTGCGGCGACTATGTCCAGATCGCCTGCCTCGGTACTGGTGAAAGCCGCTTTGAGGATATGTTCCGTTACTTTGCCGGCAAATATCCGGGCAAGGTCTCGGCGCAGCTCACCTACAACGAAGGCCTCGCGCGTCTTATCTACGCAGGCTCCGACGCGTTCCTGATGCCTTCGCGGTTTGAACCCTGCGGTCTTTCGCAGCTCATTTCCCTGCGGTACGGCACGGCGCCGATCGTCCACGAGACGGGTGGCCTTAAAGATACCGTCGTTCCGCTCAATGAGTATACCGGAGAAGGGACCGGCTTCTCCTTCGCGGATTTCCGCGGCGACGTCCTTCTTTCCACCGTACGCTATGCAGAAAAGATCTTCTTCGACAAAAAGCGTATGTGGAACCGCATGATCGAGGCCGGTATGCGGCAGGATTTCTCCTGGAACGAATCGGCCGTCGCATATGAAAAGCTATATGACAGTCTTTTGAAGTAATAAGTAATAAGGAGTACAGAAGATGGCAGAATTTGATCACAGCCAGGACCGCGAGAAGGCCCTTGCTGCCGCGATCGGACAGATCGAAAAACAATTCGGCAAAGGCACGGTCATGAAGCTCGGTGAAAACGGCGCTTCTCTCAATGTGGAGACGGTGCCCACCGGATCGCTCGCGCTGGACCTTGCGCTCGGCATGGGCGGCATTCCGAAGGGAAGGATCATTGAGATCTTCGGACCGGAATCCAGCGGAAAAACGACCGTAGCGCTGCACATGGTCTCGGAAGTGCAGAAGAGGGGCGGGATCGCCGGCTTCATCGACGCGGAACACGCGCTCGATCCCGTGTACGCCAGAAACATCGGCGTCGATATCGACAACCTCTATGTTTCCCAGCCGGATTCGGGGGAACAGGCGCTTGAGATCGCGGAAACGATGGTACGCTCCGGCGCCGTCGACATCATTGTCGTCGACTCGGTGGCAGCCCTTGTCCCGAAGAAAGAGATCGACGGCGAGATGGGCGATTCCGTCGTCGGACTGCAGGCACGCCTGATGAGCCAGGCACTCCGCAAGCTTACGGCGGCGGTAAGCAAAACAAAATGCATCGTGATCTTCATCAACCAGCTTCGCGAGAAGATCGGCGTCATGTTCGGCAACCCCGAAACGACGACCGGCGGACGGGCGCTGAAGTTTTATGCCTCGATCCGTCTCGACGTACGCCGTATCGAGACCCTGAAAGCCGGCGGCGAACAGGTCGGCAACCGCACCAAGATCAAGGTCGTAAAGAACAAGATCGCGCCTCCTTTCAAGGAAGCGCAGTTCGATATCATGTTCGGCCGCGGCATCTCGCGGGAAGGCGACGTACTGGACCTTGCGTCGGATTTCGGCATCATCGAAAAGAGCGGCGCCTGGTTTGCCTATATGGGAAGCAAGATCGGCCAGGGCCGGGATAACGCGAAGCTTTATCTCGCGAACAATCCGGCCGTCATGGCGGAGATCGAAAACAAGGTCCGCGAGAAAGCCGGCCTGCCGGCCGAAGCGATCGTACCGGAGGCGGAGGAGGCCGATGCGCAATGAAGATAAGAGCGCGAAAGCCGTTCTGATCTCATACCTTGCAAGACGCGATTATGCGGAGGCGGAGCTTCGGTTCCGCCTTCTTCACAAAGGGTATACGGAAGAGGAGACGGCTGCTGCGCTCGCTTTTGCAAAGGAACGCGGTTATATCGACGACCGCCGCTTTGCCTCGCAGTTTATTTCCGCCGGCATGGATCATAAAAGCCGCCGGCGTCTTCATTATGAGCTGTCAGAGCGCGGCCTTGGCGACGACGTGATCCGTTGCGCCCTTGCGGATTATACCGAAGAGGACGAAAAACGGTCGGCCGTAAATGCGGCGCGCAAATGGGCGCAGGGCCGCGATCTTACGGATCCCGTAAACCGTGACAAATGCCGCGCATATCTTATCCGGAACGGATTTCCGTACGGCTGCGCATGTTCGGCTATAGCAGATTTCCATGATTTTGAGCAGTGAAAACTGGTCATCATTCACAATGATGTCTTGACAAAGCAGGATAGAAAACATAAAATTATCCTGTTGTTTTTTGTACTCTGAAAACTAAATAAGGAGGTGCTCTACGTGCAAACAGAAACAATTATTGCAATCGTCTGCGCGCTGATCGCTCTCTTAGCTGCAATTCCTGTCACCTGGAAATTTGCCATTGCCAGCAAAACAAAAGCGGACGCCGCCAAGATCGGAACCGCCGAAGAGAAGGCAAGAAGCATAATCGACGAGGCAATCAAAGCGGCGGATGCCAAGAAAAGGGAAGCGCTTCTTGA
Source organism: Lachnospiraceae bacterium (assembly GCA_017420605.1). Lineage (GTDB taxonomy): Bacteria > Bacillota > Clostridia > Lachnospirales > Lachnospiraceae > Chordicoccus. Next base: position 10,168 of record JAFOIS010000307.1, read on the forward strand.
GATCAAGGAGCAGTCCCTGGCGGCCAAAAATGAAGTGGACCGCGAGATCAAGGACCGGCGTGCTGAAATTACCAAACAGGAGCGAAGGATCCAGTCCAAGGAAGACATTCTCGACCGAAAGACGGATGCGATGGAGAAGCGAGAAGCAGATTTTGCGTCGCGTGAAGGGAATCTGAAGAAAAAAGAGGCCCGGATCAGCGAACTTGAACAGAAGAAAGTAGCCGAGCTGGAGACGATCGCCGGGATGACGACCGCCGAGGCAAAGGAATTCCTTCTGAAGTCTCTGGAAGACAACGTACGGGACGACGTAGCGAAGTTCTACAAGGAGATGCTCTCCACCGCAAAGGAAGACGCCGATAAAGTCGCGAAGGAATACGTAGTCAATTCCATTCAGCGCTGCGCCGTCGACCATGTTTCGGAGACGACGATCTCTGTCGTACAGCTTCCCAACGACGAGATCAAGGGACGCATCATCGGCCGTGAGGGCCGGAACATCCGCACCCTTGAAACGATGACCGGCGTCGACCTGATCATCGACGATACGCCGGAAGCCGTCGTTCTTTCAAGCTTTGACCCGATCCGCCGCGAGATCGCGCGCATCGCGCTTGAAAAGCTGATCGTAGACGGCCGGATCCATCCCGCCAGGATCGAGGAAATGGTCGAGAAGGCCAAGAAGGAGATCGAGGCGAAGATGAAAGAAGCCGGTGAAGCCGCCGCTTATGAAGTCGGCGTGCATAACCTGCATCCGGAGCTGATCAAACTGCTCGGCAAGATGCAGTACCGTACGTCATTCGGCCAGAACGCCCTGAAGCATTCCATTGAAGTCGCCCAGCTTTGCGGGCTCCTCGCAGGAGAGTGCGGTGTCGACGTAAGGCTTGCGAAACGCGCGGGTCTTCTGCATGACATCGGCAAATCGGTCGACCATGAGATGGAGGGATCGCATATCCAGCTTGGTGCGGAGCTGTGCCGGCGTTATAAGGAAAACGATATCGTCATCAATTCCGTGGAAAGCCATCACGGCGATACCGAGCCGACGTCGCTGATCGCATGTCTGGTACAGGCGGCCGATGCCATTTCGGCTGCGCGACCGGGCGCAAGACGCGAGACGCTCGACACGTATTCCAACCGTCTGCACGATCTCGAAGAGATCGCCGACAGCTTCAAGGGCGTCGGCAAATCTTTCGCGATCCAGGCAGGCCGGGAAGTCAGGATCATGGTCGTTCCGGAACAGGTCTCGGACGCAGATATGGTACTGCTTGCCAGGGATATTTCAAAAAGGATCGAGGACGAACTCAAATATCCGGGCCAGATCAAGGTCAATGTGATACGCGAGAGCCGCGTGATCGATTATGCGAAATGAGCATTCGTGCAAATTGATCAATAGAACAGCCGCAGCGGAGAAAAACGCTGCGGCTGTTTTATTTTTTCCAGCCTTCGCGGTCTTTTCCGGTCTATATATTGACGATAAAAAACAACGGCGATCTACATCTTGGGTTTTTGGCACATTCTCGGTTTTTGTTGATTTTTCAAGGGATTTGACATTTGATTTTATGTAAATTTGAGGTTATAATCATTTGGTATTGAAGGGTGAATTGCTTTTTGCGAACCAAATGAGCGGGGAAAATTTGTCGCAGATGGAAAAAGCAATTCAAGCATTTATTGCTTATATACACAGAACAAAAGGATCTTCCGAAAACACGGAAGTATCATATCATAGAGATCTTACACATCTTGCCGAGTATCTTCGTGATTCCAAGGGGATCATGAACTGGGAAGACGTTACCGAGACCGATCTCAATTCCTATATGCTGGATCTGGAGAGGCAGAACTATGCCGCTTCGTCGGTATGCCGCAATGTGGCGTCCATCCATGCATTTTTCCGCTATCTCGCGAAACGCGGGAAGATCAGCAGGGATCCAAGTGAAGAACTGAAACCCCCGAAGGTCGAAAAAAAGGCGCCGCTTATCCTCAGTGTGGATGAGATCGACCGTCTTCTTTCCGCGCCTGACCAGGCGACCGTCAAAGGGCTTCGCGACAAAGCCATGCTCGAACTTCTGTATGCCACCGGCATGCGTGTTTCGGAGCTTATTTCCCTGCGTGTTCCGGACGTCAATATGCGTCTGCATTATGTCATCTGCCGCGACCGCGCAAAAGAGCGCGTCATACCTTTCGGCAGTTCCGCCGAACATGCCCTCAAAGCGTACCTCAAGGAAGGCCGCGAGGCGATGTCCGACGGCAGCGACGAGAGCGCGGAATACCTGTTCCCGAATTTCAAAGGGTCCCCGATGACGCGGCAGGGCTTCTGGAAGGTCCTGAAGAGTTATGCGGACGCCGCCGGCATCACGACCGATATCACGCCGCATACCCTGCGTCACAGTTTCGCTACCCACATGCTCCAGAACGGTGCGGACGTTCGGAGCCTGCAGGAAATGATGGGGCATTCCGATATCGCGACCACGCAGGCATACGTCAATATCGGACTTGCGCACATGCGGGAAGTCTACAACAAGGCACATCCACGTAAATGATTTCGTTTATGTGAGGGAAGGGAAGTGAGCCGGCTTTTGCCGGCTCATTTCTA
>JAFOIS010000308.1 GCA_017420605.1 Lachnospiraceae bacterium
CTTTTATCTTTCCGTCCTCAACGGCCATAAGTTTGCCGTTTACTCCGTAACGCGTATTCCCGCGCGCCTTTTTCGCCTTTGCGGACGTGCAGCCCGCAGCCGATCCGCAGGAAACGCAGTTGCCGCTGCACCCGCCTCCGCAGGACGAACAGCCCTGGCCGTTCAGCTCCGCACGGATATCCCGCAGCGTTCTGCGTCCGGCGAAAAAGATGATCACCGCAAGGATCGCGACGACGATGATCGTACCTATCTCCTGTGGCATCGCAAACTCCTTTCCGTAAACAAAGGGGCAGGTCTTCCCCGTCCCTATCTTATCCTACTTCTACTGCTCCTTCAAGTGCTGTAAATCACGCCTTCGCCGCATCGACGCTCGTAAGGCTCTTTACCGATTCATCCGGCTGATAGCCCTTCCGGAAGAGCCCGTAGAGGATCGCCGCCAGCGCAATGAGACCGAGTACGGTCCAGAAGCTGAAGCCGATGCCGAAGAAGAGGCCGAATACTCTGTACGTGATCAGCGCCAGCACATAGGCCCAGCCGGTCATCCAGCCGATCGCGGCCCAGGTCCACTTCCGGTTGTTCATTTCGCGCTTGATCGCGCCGATCGCCGCGAAGCACGGAGCGCACAGAAGGTTGAACACCATGAACGCGAAGCCCGCCATCGCAGCGGAACCGCCGCGGCCAAAGTCGTCGGCTACACGGTCCCAGATCTCTTCGCCTTCTTCGGAAAGTTCTGCCATTACCGGCTCGCCGTCTTCGTCAAACAGGAGTTCTCCAGTCTCTTCGTCGACCGCCTGCTCGGCGACCGCGTCATAGTTATAGAGAACGCCGAACGTACTGACGACTTCCTCCTTCGCGACAAGACCGGTGATCGTCGCGACCGTCTGCTTCCAGCTGCTGAAGCCGACCGGCTGGAATACAGGTGTGATCACATTGCCGAACTGTGCAAGGAGCGACGCATCCATCGGCGTAACTTCGTCTTCCGGAACGTCCATCCGCTCCGCAAGAGACGCGACGTACTCATCCGTTGCGACGGTCTCATCCTCAAAGAGTTCATCCACCATGCCGAAGCGGCCGTTTACCGAACCGAAGCCGGACAGGAACCAGATAACGACAGAGGATACCAGGATGACCGTACCGGCACGCTTGATGAAGGACCAGCCGCGTTCCCAGGTCGCCCGAAGCACGTTGCCCGCCGACGGGACGTGGTATGCCGGCAGTTCCATGACGAACGGCGCGGGCTCGCCGGCAAAACTCTTGAACTTCTTCAGGATAATGCCGGAAAGAATGATCGAACCGATACCGAGGAAATAGGCCGAAGCTGCGATCCACGGCGATCCGCCGAAAATGGCGCCGGCAATGAGGCCGATGATCGGGAGCTTGGCGCCGCAGGGCATAAAGGTCGTCGTCATGACCGTAAGCTTGCGGTCACGGTCCTGCTCGATCGTACGGGACGCCATGACGCCCGGAATACCGCAGCCCGTCGCAACAAGGCACGGGATAAAGGACTTGCCGAAAGACCGAACTGACGGAAAATACGGTCCATAACGAACGCGACACGCGCCATGTAACCGATGTCTTCCAGGATCGCAAGCAGAACGAACAGGACGAGCATCTGCGGGACAAACCCGAGGACCGCGCCGACGCCGGCCACGATACCGTCCTGAATGAGGCCGTAAAGCCAGCCGCCGGTGATGCCGAGCGCGCCGAGAATCTTATCAAAGAGCGCCGGTACCCATTCGCCGAAGATCACGTCATTCGTAAAATCCGTCGCTGCGGTACCGATGGACACCTTCCAGCCGCCCATCGCGATCGCGTAAACAAGGAACATGACCGCCGCAAAGATCGGAAGACCGAGGATCCGGTTCGTCACGATCCGGTCGATCTTGTCGGAAACCGTCAGGTTATCCTTCGTGTTCTTCTTGGAGACGCATTTGCCGGTAACGCCCGTAATGTAGTTGTAGCGTTCGTTCGTGATGATACTCTCGGAGTCGTCGTCCAGTTCCTTCTCGGCCGCGCCGATCAGGCTTTCGATGCCGCGGGCCGTATCTTCCGAAAATGAAAGAGACTCGAGCACTTTTTCATCCCGCTCGAAGACCTTGACGGCATACCAGCGAAGGAGCGACGGATCGACTTTTCCGCTGATCTTCTCTTCGATCTTTCCAAGCGCTTCCTCGACCTTGCCGGCATAGACTTCCGGGACGGCGGCCGCCTTCTTTGCCCTGGCCGCCTCGACCGCCTTCTTTGCCGCAAGATCGATGCCCTCGCCCTTCAGCGCCGAGATCTCGACGACCTCGCAGCCAAGAAGCGACGAAAGTTTTTTCGTATCGATACTGTCGCCGTTTTTGCGGACCAGGTCCATCATGTTCACGGCGATCACGACCGGGATGCCGAGCTCAATGAGCTGTGTGGTGAGATACAGGTTGCGTTCGATATTCGTACCATCCACGATGTTCAGGATCGCGTCCGGCTTTTCCGTCACAAGATAAGTCCTGGAGACCACTTCCTCCAGCGTATACGGAGACAGGGAATAAATGCCCGGCAGGTCCTGGATCACGACTTCCTTGTCGCTTTTCAGTTTCCCTTCCTTCTTTTCGACCGTAACGCCCGGCCAGTTGCCGACGTACTGATTCGATCCGGTCAATGCGTTGAACAGCGTCGTCTTACCGCTGTTCGGGTTGCCCGCGAGTGCTATTCTGATCGCCATCTTGTCCCCTCCTTACATTACTTCGATCATTTCCGCATCGGCCTTACGGACCGAAAGCTCATAATTCCGGATATTCAGCTCCATCGGATCGCCGAGCGGCGCCACCTTGCGGACGTAGATCTCCACGCCCTTCGTGATGCCCATATCCATGATGCGGCGTTTCACCGGGCCCTCGCCGTGCAGCTTTGCGACTTTGCAGGTCGCGCCCACCGGAATGTCTCTCAGTGTCTTCATATGTCTCCTCCCTTACCTGACGGTCCGGTTTCATTTCCGGCTCCGTCATGAAATGATGTACTGATTTAGAACCGGACCTTGAGGCCGTGCTTATGGGCCCCCGGTCCTTTCATATCACGCCTGCGCCACCTGCGTTCCGGCGCCCTGCGGGATCGCTGCGGACATCGTGTCCACCATGATCTTCTCCGCCATTTCCTTTGTGATCGCGAGCTTGGAATCCTTGACTTTTACGATCATGGCGCCGTTCTGGGACTGGATCACCGTGACCGGCGTTCCCAAGACGAAGCCGAGATCCATGAGATGCTGCTTCACCTCGGGTCTGCCTCCGATCCGGGATACACAGAGCATTTCTCCGTTTCTTGCCATCATGATCGGCAGCATGGTAAGCCTCCTTTATATGTCGTTCTTACTACCTTACAGTTTGACGCATCAACTTGATGTATCAGTTTTAAAACTATAGTATGCTGTCTCGTATTTTAATTAGTTTATTCTAACCACAGCATAGTTTAACATATCTAACCAAAAAGTCAACAGCCAATTCCATATAATTTACTCGGATTTATGAGGCATTCCGTACGCCGGAATAAAATGGAAAAAGCCCTTTCACCGGAACCTGCCCGGCAAAAGGGCTCTGTCTTACCTATTCTATACGAATGTCTTTCCGCACAAGGCGGCAAGTGCGCCTACTGTTCTTTCTTCC
>JAFOIS010000309.1 GCA_017420605.1 Lachnospiraceae bacterium
GCGGAAAGGAACTGTTCGTAAGAAGAATAGATCGTATAAAGGGTATTCGTATGGCGGTTATAGACCCGCAGCATCCCGTTCTCGAGCGGTTCGATCATGACCGTATGGATCGTCCATTTATCCGGTCCGTTCCAGAACGTGAGCAGTTCCACGCACTCCTCCGGAATGCGGTGCATTTCCTTCTTTGGCGCCGCGTCTCCTGCCGCTTCTGCCTCCGCGTCTTCCGCCTGTACCGCTTCAGCCGCTTCTTCCCGCACCGCCTCCGGTCCCGCCGGTTCCGCCTCGGCCGCTTCTTCGCGCACTGCCTCCGGTCCCGCATCTTCCGCCTGTACCGTTTCCGGTCCTGCCGGTTCCGCCTTCGCCGCCTCCGGCGCTGCCGTTACGGCAGGCTCCTCATCCGGGGAAGCCGCCTCCGGTTCCGCTTCCGACTTCGCGAGCCCGTCCGCGGTCACTTCCGCGCCGTTTTCCGTGAAAACTTCAAACCGGATCGGGAAGTGATTCCTGGAAAAATACGAGGCGATCGCGTCCGGCCGGACGCCGAGAAGCCCGCCGAACACCGCGCCGTGCGCCATGAGATCCTGCGCCACGCGCCGGATGTCTCTCCAGCTGCCGAGATGCAGCAGCGCATTATAGACCGCGATCACCTCGCAGCCGCAGAAACTCATTTTCGCGAATCCGAAGTGCAGCCGGTCCGCATCGCCCCCGCCGCCCTGCGCGCCGATGAAATCGCGCACCGCGGGAAACGGCGTGTTGAGCCGCCGGTCCCGCGCGATCCTGTAGCGCGCGGCAAAAGAAGGTCTCCGGAGAGATCTCTTCTCCGGATACCGCGACGTGATCCGTTTAACGTACCATCTCCGGATGCGATCCATGAGATGCCGTATCTTTTCTTTCATTATACTTTCGCCTTCTCCCAGCAATCGGAAGTGCTCCGATGTTAATCGTATATCGGACGGCCCGAATTGGCAAGCACAATTCTTCCCCCGGTCCTCCGGCAGCCCTCCGCCGGACTCCGAAATCCTCTCGTTTTACCGTCCCTGCGGGGCGGCTTTTTTTCCGATACAATCCGATTTTTCTGTTTCATTTGAATACCGTCTGTGATAAAGTGTATACGGGTATGTATGTTTGGAAATATACATATATAGACTGGCTAATTTAGGAGGAGGTTTTGTATGGCATCTGAAAAAGCATCTTCCGGCGTTGCGTTCAAGGGTACTCCCGAACAGAAGGAGCAGCTCCTTGCGGTGATCGCGGAAAAGAAGGACGAGCCCGGCGCTCTGATGCCCATCCTGCAGGCTGCGCAGGGGATCTATGGGTATCTGCCGATCGAGGTCCAGACGATCATTGCCGAAGAAATGGACGTTCCGCTGGAAAAAGTCTACGGCATTTCGACATTCTACGCACAGTTCTCCCTGTATCCGAAGGGCGAAAACCAGATCAGCGTCTGCCTCGGCACGGCCTGCTACGTCAAGGGTTCCGGCCAGGTGCTGGAGCGCATTGAGAAAGAACTCAATATCGCTACCGGTCAGTGCACCGGCGACGGAAAGTTCTCCCTCGACGCGTGCCGCTGCGTCGGCGCCTGCGGTCTTGCGCCCGTCATGATCGTGAATGGTGACGTTTACGGCAGAATGACGCCGGACCAGGTCCCGGGCATTCTGGCGAAGTACAAATAAGGCCCGTAAGCCCGGAAAGGAAGGCAGCGCCTATGATGCCTGAAATCTCGCTGAACGTACTGGACGTGGCGGAAAACTCCGTCCGTGCGAAGGCAACGAGGATCGAGATCCTTGTTACCGCGGACACGAAGAGCGATACGCTCACCATCGTGATCGCGGACAATGGCTGCGGGATGTCTCAGGAAATGGTGGAGCGCGTGACGGATCCGTTTTTCACGACCCGGAAGACGCGCCGCGTCGGACTCGGCGTTCCCTTCTTCAAAATGGCCGCGGAAATGAGCGGCGGCAGTTTCAGGATCGAATCGACGGTCGGGGTGGGCACCACCGTGACGGCGGTCTTCGGCCTGACTCACATGGACCGCATGCCGCTCGGCGATATGGCCTCGACCATGCATCAGCTCATCACGATGCACGAGGAGATCAGCTACCGCTACTTATACCGGTATGACGACGACGCCTTCGAGCTCGATACGGACGAGTTCCGCGCGATCCTTGGCGACGTCTCGTTTGCGGAACCGGAGGTTTCCTCCTATATAAAGGAATACCTTGCGGAGAATTCCGCCGAAGTCACGGCCGGCCGGGCGATATGAGAATCTGAAAAGGAAAGTCATTCGAGGAGGATAAACATGAAATCACTGGAAGAACTGAAAGCCATTCGCGAGAGGATGCAGAACCAGCTCGGCGTCCGTGACAAGGACGAAAAGCAGACGCGTATCGTCGTCGGTATGGCGACCTGCGGTATCGCGGCCGGCGCCCGCCCCGTACTCAACAAGTTCGCGGAACTGGTACAGGAAAAGGGTCTTAAGGACGTCATGGTCACGCAGACCGGCTGCATCGGCATCTGCCGTTACGAGCCGATCGTCGAGGTCTTTGAATCCGGCAAGCCGAAGACGACCTATGTGCATATGACGGCTGACAAGGCCGAAGAAGTCTTCAACCGTCACATCATCGGCGGCAACGTCGTGAAAGACTACGTGATCCCGGCAACGATCGAAGTCGGCAAATAAGAGAGGAGAAGAAGAATGTATCGTTCTCATGTACTCGTATGCGGAGGAACCGGCTGCTCCTCTTCCGGAAGCGGCGCGATCCTTGAAGCATTCAAAAAGGAAATTCAGGCACACGGGCTGGAGCACGAAGTCGCGGTCGTTCAGACAGGCTGCCACGGTCTGTGCGCGCTCGGCCCCATCGTCGTAGTCTATCCCGAGAGCACCTTCTACTCGCAGGTCACGCTCGGCGACGTTCCGGAGATCGTTTCCGAACATCTTCTGAAGGGCCGTATCGTAGACCGCCTTGTTTATAAGGAAGAGGAAGAAGACAATTCCGTCAAGTCCTTCAACGACACCGACTTCGCGAAGAAGCAGCACCGTGTCGCGCTCCGCAACTGCGGCGTCATCAACCCGGAGAGCATCGATGAATACATCGGCACCCGCGGCTATGAAGCCCTCGGCAAGGTCCTTACGGAAATGACCCCCGAACAGGTCATCGACATCGTTCTGGCGTCCGGCCTCCGCGGCCGCGGCGGCGCAGGTTTCCCGACCGGCAAAAAGTGGCAGCTCGCCCGCGTCCTCGTACAGGACGGCGGCCCGAAGTACGTCTGCTGCAACGCCGACGAAGGTGACCCGGGCGCGTTCATGGACCGTTCTGTCCTCGAAGGCGATCCGCACGTCGTTCTCGAAGCCATGACGATCGCCGGTTACGCGATCGGCGCCAATCAGGGTTACATTTACGTCCGTGCCGAATACCCGATCGCGGTCGAACGTCTGAACATCGCCATCGGCCAGGCCCGTGAGTACGGCCTGCTCGGCAAGGATATCTTCGGCACCGGCTTTGATTTCGATATCGAGCTTCGTCTCGGCGCCGGCGCTTTCGTCTGCGGTGAAGAGACCGCCCTCATGACCTCCATCGAAGGCAAGAGAGGCGAGCCGCGTCCGCGTCCGCCTTTCCCGGCAGTCTCCGGCCTCTTCCAGCGTCCGACGATCCTCAACAACGTCGAGACCTGGGCGAACATCCCGCAGATCATCCTCAACGGTCCGGAATGGTTCGCCGCCATGGGTACCGAGAAGTCGAAGGGCACCAAGGTCTTCGCGCTCGGCGGCAAGATCGCCAATACCGGCCTTGTCGAGATCCCGATGGGCACCACCCTCCGCGAGATCGTCGAAGACATCGGCGGCGGCGTACCGAACGGCAAGAAGTTCAAAGCCGCGCAGACCGGCGGTCCGTCCGGCGGCTGCATCCCGGCGGAACACTTTGACGTCCAGGTCGACTACGAACATCTGGCGGAGCTCGGCTCCATCGTCGGATCCGGCGGTATGATCGTCATGGACGAGGACAACTGCATGGTCGATATCGCGAAGTTCTTCCTGGAATTCACGGTCGACGAATCCTGCGGCAAGTGCACGCCGTGCCGTATCGGCACCAAGCGTATGTACGAGATCCTCGACAAGATCACCAAGGGCAAGGGAACGCTCGAAGACCTCGACAGGCTCGAAGCCCTGGCGAAATACATCAAGGACAACGCGCTCTGCGGTCTCGGCCAGACGGCCCCGAACCCGATCCTTTCCACGCTGAAGTTCTTCCGCAAGGAATATGAAGCGCACGTCGTTGAGAAGAGATGCCCGGCGGGCGTGTGCAAATCGCTCCTGCAGTACAGGATCGATCCGGACAAGTGCAAAGGCTGCACGGCCTGCGCGAGAAAGTGCCCGGTCTCCTGCATCAGCGGAACCGTAAAACAGCCGCACGTCATCGACCAGAGCAAGTGCATCAAGTGCGGCACCTGCATGGAAACCTGCAAATTCGGTGCGATTTCCAAGGGCTGAAAGGAGAAAGAACATGGCTGATATCACTTTGAAAATCAACGGTATGGAGGTCACTGCTCCGGCCGGCTCAACCATCCTTGAAGCAGCCCGGCTCGCACACATCCGTATCCCGACCCTTTGCTACCTGAAAGAGATCAACGAGATCGGCGCCTGCCGTATCTGCGTCGTGGAAGTCAAAGGCGCGCGTACGCTCGTCACCGCCTGCGTCTACCCGGTCTCGAACGGTATGGAAGTCTGGACGAACACCCCGCGTGTCCTTGCCGCCCGCAAGGAGACCCTGAAGCTCCTCCTCTCCGACCATGACAAAGAATGCCTTTCCTGCGTACGGAGCGGCCACTGCGAACTGCAGGCCCTCTGCCAGGAATACGGTGTGGACGACGCGCATGAGTTCGACGGCATCATGAACAAGTTCGAGCTCGACACCTCCGCGCCGCACATGGTCCGCGACAACAACAAGTGCATCCTCTGCCGCCGCTGCGTAGCCGCCTGCGAAAAGTTCCAGAGCATCGGCGTCATCGGCGCGAACAACCGCGGTTTCAAGACCAACATCGGCTGCGCGTACGATATGCCGCTCGGCGACACCGCGTGCGTCGACTGCGGACAGTGCATCGCCGTCTGCCCGACCGGCGCCCTCTATGAAAAGGACGATACCGACGCGGTATTCGCCGCGATCGCCGATCCGCAGAAGACCGTTTTCGTGCAGACCGCTCCGGCCGTCCGCGCCGCCCTCGGCGAGGAATTCGGCTTCGAGATCGGCACCCCGGTCGAAGGCAAAATGGCCGCGGCGCTCCGCCGCCTCGGCTTCGACGGTGTCTATGACACGAACTTCGGCGCCGACCTTACGATCCTTGAGGAAGCCCATGAGTTCCTGGAACGCGTGAAGAACGGCGGCAAGCTTCCGCTCATCACCTCCTGCTCGCCGGGCTGGGTCAAATTCTGCGAACACTATTTCCCGGATATGACCGAGAACCTTTCCAGCTGCAAGTCCCCGCACCAGATGCAGGGCGCTGTGATGAAGTCCTACCTGGCCGAGAAGAAGGGCCTCGATCCGAAGGATATCGTGACGGTCTCCGTGATGCCGTGCACCGCGAAGAAGTTCGAGCATATCCGCGACGATCAGGACGCGACCGGCTATCCGGACGTCGACATCGTCATCACGACGAGAGAACTTGCCCGCATGATCCGCAGAGCCGGCCTCGACTTCGCGAACCTGCCGGATGAGAAGTTCGACGATCCGATGGGCGAGTACTCCGGCGGCGCCGTCATCTTCGGCGCGACCGGCGGCGTTATGGAAGCTGCTCTCCGTACGGCGGTCTACTGGCTGACGAACGACGACGTGAACACCCCCGTCGACTTCACCGAAGTCCGCGGCAACAAGGGCATCAAGGAAGCGACCTATGAGGTCGCCGGCATCAAGGTCCGCGTCGCGGTCGCGTCCGGCCTCGCCAATGCCCGCGAGCTTCTGACGAAGGTCCAGAAGGGTGAAGCGCAGTACGAATTCATCGAGATCATGGCCTGCCCGGGCGGCTGCATCAACGGCGGCGGCCAGCCGCGTGTCTCCGCGGAAGTCCGCAACTTCACGGATTACCGCGCGAAGCGCGCCAGCGCGCTGTATGGCCTCGACAAGGATGCGCCGATCCGCAAATCGCATCAGAACGAATCGCTCAAGAAGCTCTATGCCGAGTATCTGGGCGAGATCGGCGGCGAGAAGGCACATCACCTGCTCCACACCACCTATGTGAAGCGCGGCCTGTACAAATAAACCGCGTTAAGACAAGACAAACAGGCCGGGTCCTTCGGGGCCCGGCTTTTGTTCTGCGAAGATCCCGCAAGGACACCGATTGTTCACGAAAAAAGCCTTGTGTTTCGCAATATGCCGTATTATGATGTGTTTGGCTAAGCAATACCCACCTTAAGGAGGAAAACAATATGAAGATCACGGATGCATGCGTATCCTGCGGAACCTGTGAAGCGACCTGCCCGATCGGCGCGATCTCCATGGGCGAAGAGCACTATGAAATCGATCAGGATGCCTGCGTACAGTGCGGCTCCTGCCAGGCTGCCTGCCCGGTCGAAGCGATCACGGACGAGGAATGATCGCTCATTCTGCAGAATGAACCGCAAAAAGAGCTGCGCTCACGCGCAGCTCTTTTTGTATGTTCCGGACCGTACATTTTGCCGGCCGTATCTTCGTGACGCAGGACGGCGGCGCCGTCCCTTTCTGCGTTCTCAGTCTTCCGTGATGAACATGTCGTGCACCGCGCGGCAGGCCCGGTCGGCCTGATCCTTCGCGATGATGACGGAGATGCGGATCTCGGACGTTGTGATCATTTCAATGTTCACGCCGACGTTGAAGAGCGCTTCGAAGACCTTCGACGCGATGCCGGGATGCGAGATCATGCCGGCGCCGACGATCGAGACCTTGGCGATATCGCGGTCGATCACGAAAGAATCAAAGCCCAGTTTTTTGCGGTTTTCCGAAAGAAGCTTCTCCACCGTCTGTGCGTCCGCTTCCGCGATCGTGAAGGAAATCTCCTGCTTGCCGTCGTGTCCGGCCGACTGCACGATGACGTCGATATTGATGCGGTTTCTGGCCAGGAGATCAAACAGGCGGAACGCCGAACCCGGCCGGTCGGGGATCCCCGCCACCGATACACGATCCACGGTCTTGTCGAGCGCAACGCCGCTCACCAGCATTCTTTCCACTTTGACTTCCTCCTTCAGAACAGTTCCTTCGGCATCGGACAGGCTGGAGCGGAGCACCAGCGGGATACCGTATTTCTTGGCAAGCTCGACCGAACGGTTATGCAGGACGCCGGCCCCCAGCGTCGCCAGGTTGAGCATTTCATCATACGTGATCTCATCCAGCTTCCGCGCGGTCGGCACGATCCGCGGATCGGCGGTATAGATGCCGTCGACGTCCGTATAGATCTCGCACAGATCCGCCTGGAGAGCCGCCGCGAGCGCGACCGCCGTCGTATCCGAGCCGCCGCGGCCGAGCGTCGTGACGTCGTCGTATTTGTTGACGCCCTGGAAGCCGGTCACGAGGACGACCTTTTTCGCCTCGAGTTCATGGCGGATCCGCTCGGTATCGATCTTCTTGAACCGGGCGTTGCCGTAGGCGCTCGTGGTGTGCATCCTCACCTGGAAAGCATTGAGGGAAATAGCCGGAACGCCGAGTTCCCCGAGCGCCATCGCGCAGAGCGCGACGGAGATCTGCTCGCCGGTGGCAAGCAGCATATCCATTTCCCGTTTCGAAGCATCCGGGGCGATCTCCTTCGCTTTCGCAATGAGTTCATCCGTCGTTTTCCCCATGGCGGAGAGAACGACGACCAGTTCGTTTCCTTCCCGCCAGGCGGCAGCGAGTTTTCTTGCCACGTGCCGGATGCGGTCTGCGTCTCCGACGGAAGTACCGCCGTATTTCCGAACGATCAGCATTTCTTTTCGCTCCTTATTTCGTTCCTGTTTGCATACGCAAGCGCCTCCAGCACGTCGGAAGAGACGGCGGAGCCGGTCGCGTCCATGCCGGCGCCCTGTCCGGCGAAAAAGACGTCGCCGACCATGTTGCCGTGTACGAGGATCGCGTTAAAGACGCCGTTTACCGAATAGAACGGCGAGCTTTCCGATACGCGCCGCGGCGCGACGGATACGGAAATGCCCTCCGGCGTCTGTTTCGCTTCCGCGATCAGGCGGTATTTCTCGCCTTTTCTGACAGCGTCCCAGATATCCTCGACGGTGATCTTCGTGATCCCCTCGGTCGGCACGGTCCGGTAATCGATATAGGTTCCGAAGGCGATCGATCCGAGGATCGCGATCTTCCGGCAGGCGTCGTAGCCTTCGACGTCGGCGGTCGGATCCTTTTCGGCGTAGCCCTTCGCCTGCGCCTCGGCAAGCGCCTGTTCGTACGGGACCATTTCCTCCGCCATGCGCGTCAGGATATAGTTGGTCGTTCCGTTGAGGATCCCGGAGATGGAGTCGATCCGTTCCGTGCAAAGGCTCGTCCGGAGCGGACGGATGATCGGGATCCCGCCGCCGCAGGAGGCCTCGAAAAGGTAAAGGACGCCGCTTTCTTCCGCGATCGAAAGAAGCTCGCGGCCGTATTCGGCCACGACGGCCTTGTTGCTCGTCACGACCGATTTTCCCGCGCGCAGCGCGCGTGCCGTAAACTCAAAGGCCGGATGCAGTCCGCCCATGGTCTCCACGACGACCGCAACGTCCGGGTCGTTTTCGATCTCCGTGAAGTCCCGGACGAGCCGGTCTTCAAACGGATCCCCCCGGAAATCCCGGAGATCCAGGATATACGCGATCTCCGGCGAGAAGCCGCAGCGCTCTTCGATCTCTTTTCTGTTTTCGGTCAGCACCCGGCGGACGCCCTGTCCGACGGTGCCGTAGCCGCAGATAGCAATTTGCGTTTTCATTTTCAATATACTTTACTGCGCCTTCGCGGCGTTCTTTTCATTCAGCGCGCTCCACCGGAGGTACGCGTTGATAAACTGGTCGATGTCGCCGTCCAGGACCTTGCCGGCATTTGCCTGTTCCTCGTCCGTCCGGAGATCCTTGATCATCTGGTACGGCTGCAGGAAGTAGGAGCGAATCTGGCTGCCCCACGCGATATCCTTGATCTCGCCGCGGATATCGGAGAGCTTCTGCAGATTGGCTTCCTGCTTGAGCATGAGGAGCTTGATCTTCAGTTCCTGCATGGCTTTGTCTTTATTCTGGAACTGCGACCGCTCGTTCTGGCAGGTCACCACGATCCCGGTCGGGAAGTGCGTGATGCGGATCGCCGAAGAGGTCTTGTTGATATGCTGGCCGCCGGCGCCGGAAGAACGGTAGGTATCGATGCGGATGTCCTTGTCGTCGATCTCGATGTCGATGTCTTCCTTGATATCCGGGATGACGTCGCAGGATACGAACGAGGTCTGGCGCTTGCCCGCCGCGTTGAACGGGGAAATGCGGACCAGACGGTGCACGCCCTTTTCAGATTTGAGAAGGCCGTAGGCATTCGGGCCGTTGACTTCGAAGGTCACGGACTTGATGCCCGCTTCGTCGCCGTCCTGCAGGTCGCGGACCACGAGCTCGAAGCCCTTCCGGTCCGCCCATTTGCTGTACATGCGGAACAGCATCGACGCCCAGTCGCAGGCTTCGGTACCGCCCGCGCCCGGATGGAGCGTCACGATCGCGTTGTCTTTATCATAGGGTCCTGAAAGGAGCGTTTCGAGCCGCATTGCTTCATAATGCGCCTTGAAGGCCTCCATCATCTCCTGTGCCTCCGGCACATAGGAGGGATCCGGCTCTTCGTCCGCCATCTCGATCAGGGTCTCCAGATCGTCTTTTTCGGCGCACAGCTTCGCATACCCTTCAATATCGCTCTTCAGGATATTGAGGAGTTTGACTTTTTCCTGTGCTACGTCGGGTTTGTCCCAGAGGCCCGGCTCCTCCATTTCACGGGTCAGTTCTTCGACTCTGCGCTTCTTTTCAGCGAGGTCAAGTGAATCCCCCATTTCCACAAGTGGTTTTTCGTAGGAAGCAAGTTCATACCGGATCGGATCCAGCTCTACCATTGTGTCACCTTCTTTCTTTGTGTGCACGTTGACGGATTTCGTATTATCATATCGTATCTTTCGGCGTCTTGCAAGCGGCAAAGCCGCCCGGCGGCGCGCGGCGTTGCATTTTCCGCGAAAGGTGATTATAATGTAATGGAGTATTGCTAAAAATCCGGCCGAAAAAGCCGGCATTTTCCGGCAGATTTGCCGGACGGGAGCCAGTTATGAATATTATCATCGCAGGTACGGGCAAGGTCGGCGGCGCGCTGACGCGCCTCCTCTCCTCGGAGGGATACGACCTGACCGTCATCGATCTGCATGCGGACGTGCTGGAGAGCATCGTGGAAAAACACGACGTCATCTCCGTGGAGGGCAACTGCGCGCAGATGTCCGTCCTCAAGGCGGCGGGCGTCGAAACGGCCGACCTCCTCATTGCGGCGACACGCGAAGACGAAGTGAACCTTCTGTGCTGCATGACCGCCCACGCCCTGAACCCGAAGATCCATACGATCGCGCGGATCCGCGATCCGGAATACAACGACCAGATCTACATGATGCGCGATTCCTTCGCGCTGTCCATGGCCGTCAATCCCGAGCTGCAGGCGGCGACCGAGATCGCCCGCCTCCTCGAATATCCGGGCTTCCTGCAGCGGGACTCTTTCGTACAGGACAGGGTCGAGATCGTCGAGATCCTGCTCAATGAAAAGAATCCCCTCTGCGACAAGGCCCTCATCGACCTGCCGTCCATCGCGAAATGCCGCGTCCTCGTATGCACCGTCGTCCGTGACCGGCAGACCATCATGCCGGACGGCCATTTCGTTCTGCGTGCCGGCGACCGCATTTTCGTGACCGCGCCGACCCAGGAACTGACCACGCTCCTCTCCAACCTCGGCATCCTCACCCGCAAGGTGCGCCGGGTCGCCCTGTGCGGCGGCGGACGCGTGAGTTTCTACCTGGCGAAAATGCTGCTCCGCGCGGGCATTTCCGTGCTGCTTATCGAAAAAGACCCCGAACGGGCGCGCGAGCTTTCGGAACTTTTGCCGGATGCGGACGTCGTCCTCGGCGACGCGACAAGTCATACCGTGCTCGAGCAGGAGGACGTGGACCGGTGCGACGCGGTCGTCTCCCTCACGGGTCTCGATGAAATGAACATCATCATTTCCCTTTATGCGCACGATCTCGGCGTCAGCCAGGTCATCACCAAGGTGGGCCGGGAGGAAAGTATCGGCATCGTCAACCGGCTCGCGACCGGTTCCGCGATCTGCCCGCAGGAGCTGTGCGGCAGCATCATCGTCCGTTACGTGCGCGCGGCCGAACGGGAAAGCGGCGCCGCGATCACGATCCACTCCATCGCCTCCGGCATGGCGGAAGCGTCCGAATTCATGGTGGATGAAAAAACGCTCAACCGCGGCAAGCCGCTCCGCGACATCCGGCTGCGGAAAAACACCCTGCTCGTGTGCATCAGCCGGAACGGCCGCATGGAGATCCCGAACGGCAATTCCTCCTTCGAAACGGGCGACACGGTCGTCGTCGTCACCGAACGCAACAGCATGGTACAGGAACTCAACGATATTTTTCAGGTCTGATAAATGAACTACAAGATGATCGGCCGTTTCCTTTCGGCAGTGCTTGCGATCGAAGCGGTCTTCATGATCCCGGCGGCGCTGATCGCCGTCGTAACGAAAGAGGGTTCCCTTGCCCTCATCTTTGCCGGATGCATCGGGCTGATCGCGGCGGTCGCCCTCGTGCTGTATCTGGTGAGCCGCGGCGCCAAAGCGCGTTTCTTCGCCCGCGAAGGACTTGCCTGCGTCGGTCTCGGCTGGATCTTCATCAGTCTCTTCGGCTGTCTGCCGTTCTATCTGTCCGGCCAGATCCCGCACTTCATCGACGCGCTGTTTGAGATCGTCTCCGGCTTCACGACGACCGGCGCCTCGATCCTCACCGACGTGGAAGCACTCTCCCGCGCGCTCCTCTACTGGCGAAGCTTCTCTCACTGGCTGGGCGGCATGGGCGTTCTGGTCTTCATGATGGTCTTCCTTTCCGATAAGGGAAGGGATACCGGCTTTACGCTGCACATCCTCCGGGCGGAGAGCCCGGGTCCCGAGGTCACGAAGCTTGTGCCGCATATGCGCGATTCCTCGATCCTTCTTTACGGGATCTACATCGTGCTGACCGTCCTCGATTTCCTGTTCCTTGTAGCGGGCGGCATGCCGGCTTTCCATGCCGTATGCCTTACCTTCGGCACGGCGGGCACCGGCGGTTTCGGCGTCCTGAACTCCAGCATGGGCTCCTACAGCCCCTATCTCCAGTGGGTCACGACCGTCTTCATGCTGCTCTTCGGCGTCAACTTCAACATCTACTTCGCCCTGCTCCTGAAGCGCTGGAAAAACGTCCTGCGCGACTCCGAGCTGCGGCTGTATTTCACCATCGTGCTCTGCTCCATCGCGGCGATCACGCTCAATATCCGGCCGATGTTCCCGAGCCTTGGCGAAACGATCCGCCATGCCGCCTTCCAGGTCGCCAGTATCATCACGACGACCGGCTACGGCACGGTCGACTTCGACCTGTGGCCCTCGTTCTCGAAAATGCTTCTGCTCATCCTCATGGTCGTCGGCGCCTGCGCCGGCAGCACCGGCGGCGGCATCAAGGTCTCCCGTCTCCTTCTGCTTCTCAAGTCCGTGATGCGGCACATCCGCAAATCCACCTATCCGCAGAAGGTCGAGACGATCCGTGTGAGCGGCCAGCCGATCTCCGAGAAAGTCCTGCACGCCACCGTCCTTTACCTTTCGGTCTACGGGGCGGTGCTCGGCGCAAGCTTCCTCCTTGTTTCGCTCGATCCTTTCTCGGTCGATACACATATCTCGGCCGTACTCGCCTGCATCAACAACATCGGGCCGGGTCTTTCGGCCGTGGGTCCGACGCAGAACTACGCCGGCTACAGCGTCCTGTCGAAATGCGTCCTGATCTTCGATATGCTGGCGGGCCGTCTTGAGCTTCTGCCGATCCTCTGCCTTCTCAATCCCGCGACCTGGCGGAGACGGTGACGCATGGCGCTCACACTCTTTCCGGGGCCTTCCGGCGCAGGCAAGACGTATACGCTCCTTTCGCGTCTGATCCGCGAATCGGTCGAGAGGCCGGACGAAAACTTCCTGCTCCTTGTGCCGGAACAGTACTCCATGGCCGCGCAGGCGTCCCTGGTGCGCATGCATCCCCGGCACGGCATCCTGAACATCGACGTTCTCAGCTTTCAGCGTCTGGCCTTCCGGATCCTGGAGGAGACCGGGGGGCAGATCCTCGAACTTCTGGACGATACCGGCAAGCAGTTCGTGCTCCGGCGGCTTGCCCTGACGGAGGGAAAGCAGCTGGAAGTCCTCTCCGGCGCCCTTTCGAAAAACGGCGCGATCGCCGACCTCAAATCCGTCTTTTCGGAACTCATGCAGTACCACGTCTCCGCGGACGACCTTCTTGCGGCGGCGGAAAAATGCACGGGCCCGCTGCGCCTCAAGCTGCGGGATATCGCCGGTCTCAAAAAGCAATACGAAAAATACTGCGAAAACAATCTCCAGAACGCCGAAGAAGTGCCCGTCCTGCTTGGCGGCGCCGTACCGCGCTCGAAGTATCTTAGGAACTGCACGGTCGCTCTCGACGGCTATACCGGATTCACGCCCTCGCAGCTCGTGCTCATCCGGTCGCTCCTTATGCATGCAAGGAACGTCTACGTCACCGTCACCTGCGAAGCGGATACCGACTTTTTCTCCCCCATTCCGGAGAACGATCTTTTCCGTCCGGGCCGCGAGATGATCCGCAGCCTCCTTTATGCCGCGGAGGATGTGCGCGTCCCGCTTTGCAGCCCCGTCCGCGTCTTTCCGCATGAAAAGAGCCGCGCGTCGGGGTCGCCTGCGCTCCGGCACCTCGAACGCAGCCTTTTCCGGCAGCATCCTTCCGTCTATAAGGGAGACGCTTCGGCCGTCTCCGTCACTTCCTTTGCGGACCCGGCTTCGGAGATCCGCGGCATCGCCCGCAGCATACGCCGCCTCGTCCGCGCCGAAGGGCTGCGCTACCGCGATATCGCCCTGCTTTCCGGCGATCCCGTCTCCTACGGGGACCTCGTCCGCCGGATCTTCACGGAGGAGGGCATTCCCTTCTTCGTCGACGAAAAACGGAGCATCCTCGGCGAGCCGCTCATCGAATTCGTCCGCGCGCTCCTTGCGCTCATGGACGACGGCTGGACGGGCGAGATCATCACCCGCCTTCTGCGCACCGGCTATCTCCCGGTTGCGGAGGACCTTGTTTACCGGCTGGAAAACTATATCCTCGCGCTCGGCCTGCGGGGGAAGCGCGCCTTCCATGAGCCGTTCCTTCTCATCTATCCCGGGGAGGATCCGGCGGAGGTTCCGGCTCTCAACGCCGTCCGCCGCGCCATTCTCTCCGTGCTCGATCCCTTCGAGGAGGCTTTCCGTACGCCGCACGCGACGGTCCGCATGCGCGTCCGCGCCCTCTATGACCTGATCAGCGCGCTTGAACTCCAGCAGAAGACGGCGGATCGGGCCGCGCAGCTTAAGAGCGCGGGCGACGTGACCGGCGCGGCGGAGCTCCTCCGTCTCTACCCGGTCCTCATCGACATCCTCGACCGCCTCGTCGGCGTGCTCGGCGATACGTCTCTTTCCATATCCGACTTTACCTCACTCCTGGAGACGGCCTTCTCCGAGACCCGTTTCGGGCTCATCCCGCCCGGAAACGACGCCGTGATGGTCTGCGATATGGAACGCAGCCGCTTAAGTTCTGTCGACGTCCTGTTTTTCGCCGGCTGCAACGAAGGCCTGCTGCCCAAAGCCGTGCCGCCCGGCGGACTCCTCACCGAGGCCGACCGGGAGGTGCTGCTCCGGGCGGGGATCCGTCTTGCGCCTTCGGCGCGGGAAGAACTGATCCGCTCGCGGTATTACCTGTACCTCGCCCTGACAAGGCCGGAAAAACAGCTCCGTCTATCCTACACCCGTATGGGCGGGGATGCGCAGGAGATGCGGCCTTCCTATATCCTCGGGCTCATCCGCAGGATCCTGCCGCGCCTTTCGGAGACCGCGGAGGCGGACGTCTCCCTGTCCGACACCGAGACCTACGCGGACGGCCTCCGGTACCTCGCCGGCCGCATCCGCACGATCACAGAGGAGACAGCGCCCGCTTTCCGCGCACTTGCAGCCTCCCTGTCCGAAGATCCCGGATCCCGGGCGGGTGTCGCGAAGATCCTCGGCGCCGCGCGCCTTTCCCGTCCGCCGGAATCGATCGGCGAAGAAAACGCCCGCGCGCTCTACGGCGCGACGCTCACCGGCTCCGCCACCCGGCTCGAACAGTATGCGAAGTGTCCGTTCTCCTATTTTGCGGCGTTCGGACTTAAGCTCAGCGAGCGCTACGAGTTTTCTCCCTCCGGTCTGGACCGGGGGAATATCCTGCACACGGCGCTGGAGAATTTTTCCCGCGCGCTTCCCGACGAGGGCCTTCGCTGGCAGGACCTGTCCGACGGCGACCTCGCATCGCGGGTCCGGAGCGCGGTGGAGGATGCCGCCGCTGTCTACGGCAACCGTCTTTTTATGTCGTCCGCGCGCTCGCAGTATGAGATCGGGCGGCTCGCCCGCATGGCGGAACGGTCCGTCTGGGCGATGCGCGAGCAGCTCCGCGCCGGCGCGTTCGATACCGCCGCGTATGAAAAAGCCTTCCGGGAAAACGGGAACGGCATTTCCGATATCCTGATGCCGGACGGCACGTCGCTGCGCCTCACCGGAAGGATCGACCGGCTCGATCTTTCCTTCTCGGAAAAAGCCGTCTACGTCAAGATCATGGATTACAAGACCGGCAATACGGTTTTCGACCTTTCCGACGCCTATTACGGCCTTGCGCTCCAGCTGCCGCTTTACATGAACGCGGCGCTCCGCGAGGCCGGCCGCATGACCGGCCTGATCCCGGTCCCGGCAGGTATGTTCTACTTCCGCCTCCGCGACCCGCTCCTGTCTTTCGAAAGCGGGGAGACAGAAGAAGAACGGACGCGGCGCCTCCTTCGGGAAATGCGGCCGAGCGGCCTCGTTTCCGCGGAGCCGGACGCCCTGCTCCGCCTCGACAGATCGCTCGGTACGGAGACATCCTCCGACGTGATCCCCTTCCGGCGCAACAAGGACGGAACGCCCCGCGCCGACGCCTCCTGGGCGGACGCGTCCATGTTCCGCGCGCTCGGGGAGCGGACCGAACGTCTTGTCCGCCGCTTCGCCGGCGGGATCCTTTCCGGCGACACCGGCGCCGTTCCGTACCGGAAAGGGTTTTCGAGCGCCTGCGACTACTGTCCGTTCGGCAGCGTATGCCTTTATGACCGGCGTATTCCGGGCTGCCGATCCCGCACGCTCCGGCCCATGAAAAAAGAGGAACTCTGGGCGCGCATCACCGGGGAGGATCCGTCATGAATTGGACGAAAGAACAGGAAGATGTGATCCGCCTCCGCGGAACGACCATGCTCGTCTCCGCTGCCGCCGGCAGCGGCAAGACCGCCGTGCTCGTCGAACGCATTCTTTCGCGCATCACGGATCCGGACGATCCGGCCGATATCGACCGGCTGCTCGTCGTGACCTTTACGCGCGCCGCCGCCGCCGAAATGCGCGAACGCATCGCCGATACCCTGGCGCAGCGGATCGAGGCGGCGCCGGACGATCTCCGTCTTTCCCGGCAGCTCAGTCTTCTGCCCGCCGCCATGATCACGACGATCGACGGCTTCTGCTCGTACGTCGTCCGCAGTTACGGACATACGACCGGGATCGATACCGCCCGCCGGATCGCGCAGGACGGGGAGGCAAAAGCGCTCGCCGGTTCCGTGGCGGACGAACTTCTGGAAAAATCGTACGCCGATCAGCCAGAAGGCTTCCGCATTTTTGCCGAGACCTTCGCGCCCGGCAAAACGGACAAAACGCTTGCGGGCCTCATTCTTACGATCGCCTCCCACGCGGAATCCGCGCCGGATCCCAAAGCGTGCCTTGCGCGCTATGAAGCGCTTCTTTCCGACGACGTCCCGTTTTCCGAAACGCCTCTTTACGCCGCGCATCTTGCGGCGGCCCTGGAAGCGGCGGAGGAAGGGCGGGTTCTTGCGGAAAAGCTTCTCGCCCTGACAAAAGAGCCGGCAGGACCTTCCGCTTACCGGCCCTGTGCCGAAGCGGAATGCGCCCTCTTTACGGCGCTTTCGGAGTGCGGGACCGATCACGACGGGCTCCGCCGGACGCTGCTTTACTATACTCCTCCCCGGCTCTCCTCCGCGAAGCCGAAGCCGGGGGAAGACCCCCTTCTGCGCGATACGTTCAAGGAAATGCGCGCACGGATCAAGGAGATCCGGGAAGACCTTCTGAGTACGTATTTCCTGCATTCGCTTTCCGACGCGGAAGAAAACGACCGGCTGAGCCTTCTGCCGCTCCGGACGCTGGTCCGCCTGACACAGGAATACCTTGCGCACTATGACGAGGCGAAACAGAAAAAAGGTATTCTGGATTTTTCCGATATCGAACACGAGGCGCTCCGGATCCTTACCGGTCCGGACGGCGCTCCGACGGCTGCCGCGCGCGAACTGTCCGAACGCTTTTCGGAAGTCTACGTCGACGAATACCAGGACAGCAACCAGCTCCAGGAAGCGATCCTTTCCGCCGTACTGCATGAAAAGAAAGACAACTACTTCATGGTAGGCGACGTCAAGCAGAGCATTTACCGCTTCCGCAAGGCCGATCCGTCTCTTTTCCTCGAAAAGGCCGACCGCTTCCGTTCGGGAGACGGCGGCGTGCGCTGCGATCTGACGCGGAACTTCCGGAGCCGCCCGGAGATCATCGCCGCCGTGAACGCCGTCTTTTCCGCCGCCATGCGGCGCGAAGCCGGCGGTGTTCCCTACGACGAAGCCGCATATCTCCGTCCGGGCGCGGAATACCCGCCGTATCCCGGGGAAGAAGACGGCGCGCCCTCCCCGTTCCTTTGCGAGGCGCACCTTATCTACGATCCGCACGAAGATGACGATACGCCTTTCGGCGCGCGCGACCGCCAGAACGCGGAAGCGTACGTCATCGGATGCCGGATCCGGGAGATGCTGGAGCGGGAAGTGATCTATGACCGCGAAAAGGGCGCCTACCGTCCGGTACGGTACGGCGATATCGTGATCCTTCTCCGTTCGGCGCAGGCCGTCGGGGACGCTTTCGCGGAGACGCTCACCCGGATGGGCATTCCGGTCTTCATCACTCGCAAGACCGGCTATTTCGACGCCGAGGAAGTCCAGACCGTCCTGAACTATCTCTCGGTCCTTGACAATCCCAGGCAGGATATCCCGCTCGCGGCGTCTCTCCGCTCCTCGATCGCGGACTTTTCGGCGTCGGATCTTGCGGTGATCCGCGCGGCCGCGCCGGCAGCCCCGACGACAGCGCCGGCGGTCCCGTCGTCCGCTCCGGCCGCCGAAGAAGCCGCGCCGTCCGGGACGCCTTCCGGCACGGTCCCGCTCTCTTTCTACGACTGTGTCCTTCACTATGCCGCGCACGGAAGCAATGAACTCCTGCGCGCACGCCTGCGCGCCTTCCTCGATCTTACGGCGGAACTGCGCGAACGTTCGAAGCGGCTGCCCGTCCATCTGCTTTTATGGGAACTGTACGACCGGACCGGCTACGCCGCCTATGCCGCCGCCATGCCCGACGGCGCGCAGCGCACGGCCAATCTTTCCATGCTGATCGCGAAAGCAACGGAATACGAACGTACAAGTTACGAAGGGCTCTATCATTTCATCCGCTACATCCGGGAGCTGAAATCCTACGAAGTGGACTTCGGCGCCTCTCCGAACGTCACGGACGGGGAAGCGGTCCGCCTTATGACGATCCACGGAAGCAAGGGGCTGGAATTCCCGGTCGTTTTCGTTTCCGGCCTCGGCCGGGGCCTCAACCGCGGCGACGTGAACGCGGCGGTCCTTGTGCATCCGAAATGCGGTCTTGCCTCCGAGGCCGTCGACACCGCCCTGCGCGTCCGTATCCCGACGCTCCGCAGAGCGCTCCTTCGGCAGCTCCTCCTCGATGAAGAAAACGGAGAAGAACTCCGCGTCCTCTACGTCGCGCTGACCCGTGCCCGGCAGAAGCTCATCCTGACCGGCACCCTGAAGGACCGGGAAAAAACGGAATCCCTGAAAAAGAGCCTCGGTCCGGACGGCCGCCTTCCGGTCTCGTATCTGCGGAAATCGCAGAAGCCTTTCGACTTTCTTCTTCCGCAGCTTCTTGCGAAAGACTGCTCCTCCTTCCTGTCCGTCCGGGAGTGGGACGCGCCCGCGGCGGCCGAAGCCGGACAGGAAGAAGCTTGCGAAAAAGAGGCGCTGACCGCTTCCCTGCAAACTGACCCGGGAACGCCCGATCCTGCGCTCTCGGAGCGGTACGGCTGGCGCTATCCTTACGGCGGCGGCGTGCCTGCGAAGGTCTCCGTCTCCGAGCTCAAGGCAAAAAGTTATCCGCACGAGGATTCGTATCTGCCGTACGAGGCACCGCCGGTCATTCCGTACCTGCCTTCGTTCCTCCGCACGGAAACGGACCTTTCCGGCGCGGACCGCGGCACGCTGTATCACCGTTTCCTGCAGCATTTCGATTATCTTGTGCTGCCTTCCTCCGGTGCGGCACAAGGCGGTGCGGCGCAGGCGGAAACGGCGGAGGATGTTCTCTTCCGCGCGGCGGTCGACGCCGAAAAGGACAGAGTCGTCAGGGAGGGTTACTTTACGGAAGCGGAGATCCCCATCGTCCGCACGGACGATATCCTCGCCTTCCTTGCTTCCCCGATCGGGATCCGCATGCACCGGGCTGCCCGGTCCGGGCAGCTGCGCCGCGAAACGCCGTTCACGATCGCCATCGCGGCGGACCGCGTCGATCCCGCGTATCCGGAAAATGAGAACGTCCTCGTCCAGGGCGTCGTCGACGCCTGGTTCTACGAGGACGGAAAGATCATCCTTGTCGATTATAAAACGGACCGGGTCACGTCCGCCGATGGGGATGACCTGGTCCGCAAATACGCGCTCCAGCTTTCGCTGTATAAAGAGGCCCTGTCCGGGATCCTCGAAGTTCCGGTCCGGGAAAGCTGGATTTATTCCTTTGCCCTGCGCAAAGCGATCCCCCTTCCCTGAAAAGGCGCCCCGCAGGGCGCTTTTCCTGTCTTATCTTACTTTATTTCCGGCTCCTTTGGCTCTGCGCTCTGTCCCGGATCGGGCAGGTTCGCACCCGGCGCTGCCGGACTCTGCGGCGCATCGCGGCGCGGTCCCGGCACGCGGTACTGTTTCCCCTTCGCGCGCTCCATGGCCTTTGCCGCCGCCTTTTCGGCGCGGCGCGCTTTGCGTTCCGCCCGTTTCGGCGCGGTCTTCCGGAGGATCACGATGAGGGCAATGGCCACGGCCGCGATGAAGAGGATCGCCGGGAAGCTTCCGACAAACCAGACCGCGAAGTTCTGCCAGAAGCGGCCGAACGAGACCCACGAATCCGTAAAGGCGTGGCGGATCCGCTCGCCGAACGTCACCGCGGGCTTGACCGTCTCGGTATAGGTCAGGACCTCGCGCACGGACATATTGACCGTGGAGTAGGCAACGTCGATATCCATCGAGGAAAGCTGCGTCCGGCGGCTGTTGAGCTCGTACTCGACGTCCGTGAGCCGCTGCTCGATATAGATCATTTCCTCGATCGTCTCCGCCTTCTCCATCATTTCGAGAAGCCGGGTCTCTTCGGTCTCGAGCGCCGTGATGCGCGCTTCCGTGCTGTGGTACTGCTGGCTGATGTTCTCCACGTTCTGGGAGCGGCTCATCAGGTTCCCGTGCGTCGAGACCTCGTCGACGAACGCCTGGTAATTCGCGGCCGGCACGCGGACCGTGAGATCCAGCACCATGGAGCCGGAAGTCTTCCGGTGGCCTTCATAATACCAGTACCGGTCGGAATCGCTCTCCGACTCCGCGCCGACGATCGCGCCGTATTTCGCGATCGATGCGCGGATCTTATCGACGGTATCCTTGTACTCGGTCGTTTCGATCGAAAGGTTGCAGGTATAGACGAGCTTGTCGTTCGTCAGCGTTGCGGGCGCCGGCGTCGATGAACCGTTGTCCGCATATTCGCCTTCTGCCGGCGCCGGCACTTCCGCGGGTTCCTCATAATAATACTCGGCGGCTTCCTCGTCTTTCGCGTAATCGCCGGGCGCGTACGCGGCTTCCGGCGCGTAGGCGGCCGTGGACGAGGCCGAATAATAGGCGTCTTCCTTCGCGGCGTTGTAGGCGCCGCCGGAGCTTCCGCAGGCGCAAAGAAGCAGCGCAAGCATCACGACTGTCAGCAGAATGTTTCTCATTTTCTTTTTCATGTTCTTCCTCCTTCCGGGTATCTGCTATAGAAGACCACGAATTCTTCCATATCTTACATGCGGCCCGCAAAACTCCTGCGGCAGGGCGCGCGGCACGTCTTTTCTGATCCTTATCATAACATGGAACCGGCCGATACGCACGGACTATCCTCTTTTCTGTCAAAAAGGTTGCCTCATCCCTACCGATGTTGGTATGCTAACCTTTGGAACCGTTCCTTATTTCCGGAGGTCATCCTTTATGGTCGATCCGAAACTGAACTCACTTCTTAAGATCGTGGAGACCGGCAGCTACACCAAAGCCGCGGAGGCGCTTTCCCTGTCGCAGCCGGCCGTCAGCCAGCACATAAAACTCCTCGAGGAGGAACTCGGCGTCCGCCTCTTCGACCGCGTGCGCGGCGAGCTGCGGCTAACGCGCGAGGGCCGGATCGCGGCGGAATACGCCAGGCGCGTCATTTCCACGTACAACAACCTGGAGCGGGCTCTCAAAAACGCCAAAGAACAGGTCACGAACCTTACGGTCGGCATCACGCACACCGCCGAGAGCAATATGATCGTGGAAACGCTGGCCGCTTACGGACGTCTTTATGAAGGCATGACCA
This sequence comes from Lachnospiraceae bacterium, assembly GCA_017420605.1. Lineage (GTDB taxonomy): Bacteria > Bacillota > Clostridia > Lachnospirales > Lachnospiraceae > Chordicoccus. The sequence continues at coordinate 21,990 of JAFOIS010000309.1, forward strand.
TCAAGGTCATCACGGACTCGAACGACAACCTTTATACGAGGCTGCGCAACGAAGAGATCGATTTCGCGCTCGTGGAAGGCCGGATCGACGATCCGTCCCTTCATTTCCTTCTGCTCGACAC
>JAFOIS010000310.1 GCA_017420605.1 Lachnospiraceae bacterium
ATCGAAAACGCCGCGCCGCGGTTTTCGAGATACCGCAGCTCGAAGACGCCGGGGATAAGCTCGATCGGACCCGAAGCAAGACGGGATGCCGCGAAAGACTTTGTCCAGAGGTCAAGGCCTGCAAGAATCACGGCGCAGACCCCGCCGCACAGGACCGAAAGGAAAGGTTTCTTCTTGCTGTTCGTCATAAGTAAGGTTCCGTATCCGAAAAAAAGGATCCGGCGTTTCCGCCGGATCCGTCATGTACGGGGTTCAATACTGGGATTTCATGGCCGGCACGTCGAAGGCATCGCTGAGAATGCTTTGATAGTCGCCGGAGATATCGACGTTCGCGGGCGTCAGTATGAAAATATAACTCGAGATCATCTGGATGCTGCCGTTCAGTGAATAGCAGGCGCCGCAGGTAAAGTCGATGATGCGCTGCGCCACGTCGACGTCAAGACCTTCGAGGTTCAGGACCACGGTGCATTCGTCAAGAAGCGTATCCGCGATATCACGGGCTTCTTCCATCGAAGTCGGCCGGATGACGGAGACCTCCATGGGCGTACCGCCCCGTTTCTTGGCGGGAGCCGGCCTTACCGGACGGCGTTCCGGGCGGCGTTCCTTTTCCCTGGGCGCTTCCTTGCGGGGAGCGGCCTCGCGCGGCTGCGCGCTCTGCGGCTTGGCCTTTGGCTCGGAATACGCGGCGGGTTTTGCTTCGGCTTTATTTTCACGCTCGGTTCTCGGTTCGAAATCATCCTCGTCGTCTTCTTCTTCATCCATACGCTTGAAAAAGCGGCGCTTTACTTTCGAATTGCCGTCGTCTTCCTCGTCGAAGTCGCTGTCGAGATAGTCGTCGTCATCGTAATCGTCGTCGTTCAGCTTGATCGCGTCCAGAAATTTATCGATAAGACCCATGATCCAAATTCTCCAATATTACTTGATTTTATAGGAAAACAGACTTCCGTCCGAATCCATTATTATGTTTTTGAAGGAACGTGTCAAGGCAATTTTTTACATTATTCATGCTTGCGGAGAATGGAATTATCCTGCCGCATGATGATGTCTTCGGCCAGTACGCCGCGTACGCAGGTGGTCGGATAGACCATCGCGTGACGTCCGACGACCGTGCCCGGATTCAGAACGGCGTTGCAGCCGATCTCGGCCCAGTCGCCGATGATGGCGCCGATCTTCCTGCGGCCGGTCTCGATCCGTTCGTCGCCGCGGATCACGATGTTCTTCCGGTCGGCCTTGATATTGGATGTAATCGCGCCGGCACCCATATGCGCGTGGAAGCCGAGGATCGAATCACCGACGTAGTTGAAATGGGGGACTTCGCATTTATTGAACAGGATCACGTTTTTCAGTTCGCAGGAGTTGCCGACGACAGAGCCTTTTCCAACGATCGCGTCGCCGCGGATGAACGCGCAGTGCCGCACCTGCGCGTCCTCGCAGATGATGCAGGGTGCGCCGATATAGGCGGAAGGAAAGACCTTCGCGCTTTTCGCGATCCAGACGTGTTCCTCCCGTTCCTCGTAGATCTCCGGATCGAGCGTGGGGCCGATCGCAAGGATCAGATCATGGATCCCGCCGAGCGCTTCCCAGGGATACCGGAAAGAGGCAAGATACTCGCCGGCGATCGTTTCATTCAGATCAAACAGTGCGCTGCAGGTCAATTCGTCATTCATGGTTCTCTCCCTTCTTCGGGTATTGTCTGTGTTTACCGGCCTGTGCGGTTTCTTTTCTTCGTGCGGTCCTGCCGCCGTACGCCCGTCCGGCGGCGCCTCCTCTTCTCTCCCGCTCCGGATAGAAGGATCCGGCTTTTTCATAAAGCGCGCTGAGCGTGGATTCGTTGCGCAGGTCCTTGACCGCGGTGATGCGTTTCGCGATAAAACCCTCGAGTTTGTTCATGTACTCTTCCGGTTTCACCGAGCCTTCCGAAACGTAAGTGAGGCCTTTTTCCCAGCTTGCGGTAAGGGTCGGGTCGAGCATCGGGCGGATCGACCTGTCGACGGTGTCGTAAATGATCTCTCCGAGGAGCGTCGGCGTGATCACCTGCGTTTTCGCGCTGCAGCGCAGGTATTCGATCGTAAAGAGCTTCTTCAGGATCTCGGCCCTCGTCGCGCTCGTTCCGATGCCGCTGCCCTTGATCTGCGCACGAAGATCTTCATCTTCGATGAGCTGCCCCGCGTTCTCCATGGCAAGGATCATGGAACCGCTCGTGTAGCGTTTCGGCGGCGACGTTTTTCCTTCACGGACTTCAAGAGACCGGAGAGGCAGGCGCGATCCTTTCCGGAGGTTCGTGAGCGCCGCGTTTCCGCTCTCTCCGCCATCGTTCCCCGTGTTCTCGGGTTCCGCATCCTGAACGGCGGATCTTTCCGGCCCGCTGTCATCGGAAACGGCGCCGGCAGCAGTCTCCCGCGTAGTCCTGCGAAGCTCTGTACCGACGGGAAAAGCTTCGAGGACGGCAAGGTAGCCCTTTTCGGTAAGGGTGCGGTCACCGGCTGTGAAAGCTTCCGTACCGAGTTCGATCTCGGCGCTGATTTTCCGGTAGACGGCCGGCGGATAGAAAACGGAGAGGAAACGGCGCGTGATGAGATCGTAGAGCGCGCGGCCCGTTTCGCCTACGGAACCCAGGTTCCCGAGTCCCTCGCCCGTCGGGATCAGCGCGTAGTGATCGCCCACCATTTTGTCGTTGACATACTGCGTTTTGGCGATCGTTTTATAGGTGCCGGAAGAAAGGATCCCTTCCGCGATCTCTTTCGCCTTATCGAGGTGCGTAAGACCGGAAAGGTTCTTTCCGATCTCTTTCGCGATCGCGGTGGAAAGCACGCGCGCGTCGGTACGCGGATAGGTGACGAGTTTCTTTTCGTAAAGTTCCTGGATCCCGTTCAGCGCGGCGTCCGGCGAAATATGCAGTAGGCGCGAAGCATCGTTCTGGATCTCGGCAAGATTGTAAAGAAGCGGCGCGTTCTTCTTCTCGGTCTTTTTTGAATACGAGGAAATGATCCCCTCCGGCGGATCGACGGCCCTGAGTTTTTCGATCAGCTCTTCCGCCGTCTTCCGGTCGCGGAAGCCGGTATCGCGATAGAGCGCCGGAGAGCCCGCGTACGCGCTTTTATCCGTCACATGCCAGAATCCCTGCACCGGGCCGCCGTCGCTCCCAAATCGCCCCAGAACGCGGTAAAACGGGGTTTCCGTAAAGTCCCTGATCTCCCGTTCCCTTCGTACGACCATGCCGAGTACGCAGGTCATGACGCGGCCGACCGCGACGGCCGACCATTTCCCGCCCCGGAACTGCGAGATGCGGTTTCCGTACTTAACGGTGAGCAGGCGCGAAAAGTTGATCCCCATGAGGTAGTCTTCCTTTGCGCGCAGGTATGCGGCGTCGGCAAGCGAATCGTACTCCGAAAGAGGCTTTGCCTCTTTAATGCCGCGTTTTATCTCTTCCTCCGTCTGGGAGTCGATCCAGACGCGCCGGCGTTCCTTTTTGCGTACGGCGGCGGGACACATCTGCTCGACGAGACGGTAGATATACTCTCCTTCCCGCCCGGCGTCGGTGCAGACGTAGACGGCGTCCACGTCGCTGCGCGAAAGCTGTTTCTTTACGATCGCAAACTGTTCTTTCGCGGAAGGGATGATCTCATAGAGATAATTCTCCGGAAAGAACGGCAGTGTCTCGAGAGACCATTTTTTATACTTCGGGTCATAGACTTCAGGATAACTCATCGTGACGAGGTGCCCGTAGCACCACGTCACGACAGAGTCGGCGTTCTCAAGGAAGCCGTCGCGCGTATTGCCGTCGGCGCCGAGGACCCTTGCGAATTCCCGCGCGACGGACGGTTTTTCGGCTATATAGAGTGATTTACCCAATG
>JAFOIS010000311.1 GCA_017420605.1 Lachnospiraceae bacterium
CTTTCGCCAGAAAGGCGGATAATAGATATGAAGCTGCCCTCGTTTATAAGATCCGGCGATACGATCGGCATTACGGCGCCGTCCTTCGGCTGTACGACAGAGCCTTATAAATCACGTCTTGAGGCGGCGGTCCGCGAATTTCGTGACCGCGGCTTTCGCGTGATCGTCGGTGAGACCTGCCATATGGACGACGGGTTCGGGATCAGCACCGACCCGGAGAAAACGGCGGCAGAACTTACGGATTTCTACCTCCGTGACGATATGGACGCGGTTCTTTCCGCGGGCGGCGGGGAAATGATGTGCGCGACGCTTGCGAATCTTGACCTGGACCGTCTTGCGGGGGCGAAGCCGAAGTGGTACATGGGCTTCTCCGACAATACGAATTTCATTTTCCCGATGGCGCTGCGCGGCGTACCGGGGATCTACGGTCTTAACGCGCCCGGCTTCGGAAAAGTCTGGGAAGAACCGGAGGAAGATGCCTATGCGCTCCTTACGGGGCAGAAGACGTCCTTTGACGGCTATGATTTCGTGGAAATACGGGAGGACGGCGACAGCAGGAAAACGGACCCCCGGATGCCGTATGTGCCGTACGTGAAGTCAGAAAAGAAGCGCCTCCGCACCTTTGTGCCGGGACGTCCGGGAAGGAAAAAAGCGGGATTTGTCAGTGTGGAAGCGGACGGCACGATATCGGACAGCGCAAAAACGGTAAGCGCCGGAGCGGCGAAGATACTGCGTAGTGCAAGATCCGATAGAAAGGTGGAACTGGACGGCGTCATGCTCGGCGGGTGTCTTGATATTCTCGAGCTTCTGTGCGGCACACGGTTCGATACGGTAAAAGAGTACCTGCGTGTGCATGGTCCGGTCATCTGGGCGATAGAGGAGTGTGATTACAACATTCTTTCCTACCGCCGCGCCCTCTGGCACCTTCTCGAGGCGGGATGGTTCGATACGGCGGCGGGATTTCTCATCGGCCGTCCGCTTGCCGCAAGGGGACAGGAGATCTTCGGCGTTGACGAATACCGCGCGGTCACGGATATCCTTGCGCCGCTTGGCGTGCCGGTCGTCATGGACGCCGACTTCGGACACATCTGCCCGCAGATGCCGCTTGTGATCGGCGCAAAGGCGCACGTCACCGCCCGCGGGAATCATTTATCCATTCAGTACACGATCTAACCCGGAAAAGCGGATAAGTCACCGGTAAGCCGATGTTTTTATCCGCTTATTGTGTGCATCAGAAACCGGAAAAGCGGATAAGTCACCGGTAAGCCGATGCATTTATCCGCTTATTGTGTGCGTCACAGACCGAAGAAGCGGATAAGTAAACAATAAATCATCATACTTATCTGATATTTTAATTCATCCGAGAAGGTGGGAAAGCACGATACGGAGCCCGATGAGGATGAGCACGATGCCGCCGACTCGTTCTGCCGGCGTGCGGTAGCGTGTGCCGAAGAAATGACCGATGTACACGCCGCCGAAGCCGAACCAGAAGGTGATAAACCCGATGACCGGCGCGGCGACAAAGATATCAGCCCCGACAAGTGCCAAAGAAACACCGACCGCGAGCGCGTCGATCGAGGTGGCGATGGCAAGCAGGATCATCGAAAGAATAGAGAAGTTGGCGTCGCCCTCGATGGGGTCGGACGCCTCTTTCAGCATTTTGACGCCGATGATAATGAGGACGACGCAGGCGATGCCGCTGCCGACCGTCTGCAGGGCGCGGGAGAAAAACGCGCCGACATAATAGCCGATGGCAGGCATCAGCGCCTGGAAGCCGCCGAAGAAGAATCCGCACAGAAGCGGATACCGGATCTTCATTTCTTTAACACAGACGCCTTTGCAGATCGACACCGCAAAAGCGTCCATGGAAAGCCCGATTCCGAGCAGAATGATCTCAAGAATACCCATAAAAACCTCGATCGGCCGATCGGCGCATGATCACAGCGCCGTGCCGGCGTATGCTAAGCAGTATAAAACCTTAAAAGAACACAACTCTCCCGGAGGCGCCGCAGGGGAGCGGCACGGGTGACGTTTTTACAGGAAGGCCGACCTCTTCGGACTCGATCCGGCACTCCCGGCCGCAGAGCACGTCCGAAAGAAGATAGGAGAGGACGCCCGGAGCAAGCCCGGTCGTGTAGGAGTTGAGCAGAAAGAAGACCGGATCGTCGGAGAGCAGACTTGCGCAGCGATGGAGAAGCCCGTGCAGTTCATCTTCCAGCTTCCAGATCTCGCCTTTCGGACCGCGCCCGTAGGAGGGCGGGTCGAGGATGACCGCGTCGTAGCGGTTGCCGCGGCGGATCTCGCGGTCGACAAATTTACCGCAGTCGTCGACAAGATAGCGGATCGGCGCGTCCGCAAGACCGGAGAGGGCGGCGTTTTCATGGGCCCAGGTCACCATACCCCGCGCGGCGTCGACGTGGGTCACCGCGGCGCCCGCCATCGCGGCCGCGACGGTCGCCCCGCCGGTATAGGCAAAGAGGTTGAGGACGCGGACCTGACGGCCCCCGTTCTTTTCTTTTGCGGTGCGGATCAGACCAGAAAACCAGTCCCAGTTCGCGGCCTGTTCCGGAAAGAGCCCGGTGTGCTTAAAGGAGAACGGTTTCAGGCGGAACCGGTAGACATCATTGCCGTCTGCGGCAGGATCCGGGACAGCGCCGAGTCTCCCGGCCGGGTATGTGATATCCCACGTCTCCGGCAGCTGGCGGATCTCCCAGGAGCCGCCGCCGGTATTCTTGCGGTGGTAGACGGCGTTCGCACTTTTCCAGCGCCTGTCTTTCTTTTCGGTCTGCCAGATGACCTGCGGGTCCGGGCGGACAAGGATATAGTCTCCCCAGCGCTCCAGACGTTCGCCGCCTGACGCGTCGAGGATCTCGTAATCTTTCCAGTGATCGGCGATCCACATATTCGTTCCCCGTTTTTGCGTGTTCGTAAAAGGATTGTACGACAAACCCTTTCATTCTGCAAGTTTACAGAAGATTTGACGATACGCGCACAAAGCGATATAATAACTCTGATTATGAACCCGGGAGGATTCGAAATGAAAGCATATACGGAAATGACGAGACAGGAACTGCATATCGAAAGGGAACGCGTGGCGAGCCGGTTTGAGGAGGCCAAGAACCAGAACCTTTCGCTGGATATGTCGCGCGGCAAGCCCTGCCGCGAACAGCTGGAGCTCTCGAACGGGCTCATGGACGCGCTGCACGGAAACGACAGCATGCTGGACGAGACCGGCACCGACTGCCGCAATTACGGGATCCTCGGCGGTATCCCGGAAGCGAAGCGCCTCATGGGGGAAATGTCCGAGGTGCAGCCGGAGGACATGCTGATCTTCGGCAACTCCACGCTGAACGTCATTTTCGACAATGTATCCCGCTCCATGACGCACGGCGTGATGGGGTGCGATCCCTGGTGCCGGCAGGAAAGCCTGAAATTCCTGTGCCCGGTACCCGGCTATGACCGCCATTTCCGGATCTCCGAGTATTTCGGCATCGAGATGATCAACGTCCCGATGTCCGAGACCGGACCGGATATGGATATGGTGGAAGAGTATGTAAACAACGACCCGGCCGTAAAGGGTATCTGGTGCGTGCCGAAGTATTCGAATCCGCAGGGCTATACTTACTCCGAGGAGACGGTGCTGCGTTTTGCGCATCTTCAGCCCGCGGCGGACGATTTCCGGATCTACTGGGACAACGCCTATTCGATCCACCATCTCTATCATGAGAAGGAAAAGCAGGACTACCTGCCGGAGATCCTTGCGGAGTGCGCGAAGGCCGGCCGCCCGGACATCGTCTATAAGTTCATTTCGACGTCCAAGGTCTCTTTCCCGGGATCGGGCCTGGCCGCAGTCGCTGCGTCCGCGGCGAACCTGGCGGACATCAAGCGGCACATGCGGGTGCAGACCATCGGCCACGACAAACTGAACCAGCTGCGCCACGTCCGTTACTTCCACAACATCGACGGCATGCATGCGCACATGGCTAAGATGGCGGACATCCTCCGGCCGAAGTTCGAACTTGTCCTCGATACGCTGGACAGGGAGCTCGGCGGCCGCGGGATCGGCGACTGGACGAAACCGCGCGGCGGGTATTTCATTTCCTTCGATTCGCTGCCGGGCTGCGCGAAGAGCATCGTCGCGACCTGCGCGGAAGCGGGCGTAAAGCTGACGCCGGCCGGCGCGACCTATCCGTACGGCATCGACCCCAACGACACGAACATCCGCATCGCGCCGTCCTTCCCGGAAACGGAAGAACTCCGGGCCGCGGCGGAGATCTTCGCGATCAGCGTGAAACTGGTTTCCATCAATAAGCTTTTGCATCAGTCCAAGAAATAAGGGGAGTCTGATATGAACAACGACGAAAGCGTAAAGAAGACGAACAGCGGTCTTTCAGACGAAGAGCGCCTCGCGCGTGACGTTGCGTCGACGCTCGACGAGGATATCGCGCCGGCCTACGACCGGGACGCGCTCGCCGCTGCAGTAATCGCCTCGCAGGAGAGAGCGGCCTACGAGACGGAGCAGGCTGTCTTTAAGGAAGCGAAGCGTGCGAAGAACCGCAAGAAGGCAAAGCGTACCGTCCGGAACATCTTCGTGACGATCATACTGCTCGGACTCGTTTTCGGAGCGGTCTATGCGGGCTACCGCTACATGGCGAACTACTATGACGCGCATTTCCTTTCCGGTACGACGATCAACGGGGCGGACGTCTCCGGCATGACCGCGCCGGAAGTCAAGAAGCTTCTCTTCGGCGTCCCGGATGATTATCAGCTGACGATCTACGAACTGAACGGCGACACCGAGGTCCTTACCTCCGATATGATCGGCCGTGCCTATGTGGACAACGATGAAGTAGAGCAGATCATGGCAAACCAGGACAGCAAGCGCTGGTTCCTGCACCTGCAGGATGTGAAGGAGTACACCGTGACCTTCGTCATGGCCTATGACCGGGAAGCGGCGCAGCGCTGCATCACGAACCTGCACTGCATCAGCGGCAGCTCCGTCGTGACGCCGCAGGACGCGCATCTTGAGACCGACGCATCCGGTATGTACTACATCGTACCGGAAGTGGAAGGCAATACCGTCAATTCCTCCAAGGTGGAGAAGGCGGTCATGGACGCGCTCGATAAGGCGGCTTCCTCGGTCGACCTCGTTGCGGCCGGCTGCTATGAGAAGCCGCGTATCCACGCGAACGACGAGAACCTGATCAAGCGCATGAACGCCTGGAACGAATACCTGAAGGTCAACGTGACCTACCGGTTCGGCCCGTACAGCGAAGTCATCAACGCGGATACCATCCGTCCGTATATCCAGGATACCGGCACGGACGTCATCCTGGCGACCGACTGGATCAAGTCCATGGTCTACGGCTGGGGACAGAAATACGATACCTTCGGCCTCGAACGCGCGTTCCGCACGCACGACGGCCAGCTCATCCAGATCCCGGCAGGCGGCGATTACGGCTGGTGCCTTGATAAGGAAGCGACGATCGCGGACGTGACCGAAGTCGTCAAAAACGGCCTGACGGGCGACAGAGACCCGATATGGCTGTTTGAAGCCTACGGCGGCTGGACCAACGGCGACCTCGGCGGCACCTATTTCGAAGTGAGCATCAACGAACAGCGCGCGTGGCTCTTCGAGGACGGCGTGCAGAAGATGGAGATCAAGGTCATCACCGGTACAGAGTCGATGGAAGACCGGAAGTCGACGCCGGGGTGCTTCGCGATCGACGGCAAGATCACGGACTGGACGCTCGGTACTTATGCGACGCACGGCTATCAGGCGCACGTCGATTTCTGGCTTCCGTTCAACGGCGACCAGGGGATCCATGACGCGTACTGGTACGATAAGTCCGCGTTCGGCACAGACCGCTACAAATACGGCGGTTCGCACGGCTGCGTCTCCCTGTACAGAGATGATATGGAAAAGGTCTACCCGGTCCTCGAGATCGGTATGCCGGTCGTCGTCTACCGGGAGAAGATCCCGGCACAGCCGACCACGATCCAGGCCGCATCCGCTTCGTAAATGTGACACTTATACGGACAAACGTGCAGAACAAAGAGAACAGACAAAACACAGTTCAGGAAAACGAGAGGGCCGGAAAGCGTAAAACGCCGGCCCTTTATTATCTGCTGATCCTGCTCCTGGCAGGCGTATTCCTGTTTTCCGGATATAAGCTCTTTTCCATCCTGCAGGATTACCGTGCGGCGCGCAGCGCATACCGGGAAATGGGCAATGAATATACGGCGCCCTATATGGAGACTGCTGCCGAAGAGAATACGGCGCCGGCGGCCTCTGAAAATACGGAGAGCGGAAATGACGGCACGACCGGGGAGACGGACAAAGAAGCGCCGGGCGGCGTGTCCGGACAGAACGGGCAGGGCGTATCGGACGGCGGTGTAAAATCAAAGACCGCGCATCCGCCGATCTCCGTCGACTTTGAAAAGCTGTGTGCCCGGAATCCGGACATTATCGGCTGGATCTGCGTCGACGCGTTCGGGGATATCATCAGTTATCCCATCGCGCGCGCAAAGGATAACGACTATTATCTGCACCGCGATATCGACGGCGGCTATCTTTTCGCGGGCACGATCTTCGCGGATTACCGGAACGGCAAGACGTTCGATGATCCGAACACGATCCTGTACGGGCACAACATGAAGGACCGTTCCATGTTCGGAAATCTCAGATTTCTGAAGGAACAGGAGCGCCTTGACAAGGATCCGTATTTCTGGATCCTGACCCCGCAGGGAAACTATTGCTACAGGATCTTTGCCGTCTTCGACACGCCGGTCGACGGAGACGTCTATACGTTTTTCGACGGCCCGGAGGGTGTGGCGGAATGGGAAAAGAGCCTTGCAGACCGGTCCGCCGTCCGGACGGACGAGAGCTTTTCGGACGACGATCTTGTCGTGACCCTCTCCACCTGTACGTCGAACGACGACTACCGGTGCGTTGTCGTCGGGAAATGCGTATCCGAAATAACACCGGCAAAATAGCGTTTTTTAACCCTTGCGCTCTTGCAATATCTGTGTTATACTCCACCTTTGCGAGAGTTCGCAGTAAACCTTGCTCTTTGCGGAATGCAGAGGGCCAAATGTCCAGAAGGAGGATAGTTACATGGCAAAGTATGAACTGGCAATGGTCGTCAATGCGAAGATCGACGACGAAAAGCGCGTTGCCGTCGTGAAGCGTGCGAAAGCATATATCGAACGTTTCGGCGCGACGCTCGGCTCCACCACGGAGTGGGGAAGGAAGAGACTGGCGTATGAGATCCAGAAGATGCACGAAGGCTACTTCTATTTCATCCGCTTCGAAGGCCCGACCACCGCGCCGAACGAGCTTGAGCAGACGATGCGCATCATGGACAATGTGCTCCGTTATCTGATCGTCCGGATCGATGACGAAGCCGAGATCGGCGATCCGAATGAGACCGACGTTACGCTTCCAGAAGAAACTGAGGAAGCTCCGGCGGAAGAAGCGGCCGAAGAGGCTGCCGAGGCCGTCGAGGAAGCCGCCGAGGTCGTGGAAGAAGCAGCGGAAGAAGTTAAGGCCGCGGAAGAAGCTGTCCAGGAATAAAGTAAGGCACGGACCCATCAATCAGCATAGAAAAGAGGAAAAACATGAATATTGTTGTATTAATGGGACGTTTGACAAGGGATCCGGAAGTCCGTTATTCGACGGGGGAGAACCAGCTGGCGATCGCGCGCTATACGCTTGCAGTCGACCGGCGTTTCCGCAGAGACGGCGAGCAGACGGCTGATTTCATTTCCTGCGTGGCTTTCGGCCGCGCGGCGGAATTCGCGGAGAAGTATCTCCGTCAGGGCGTCCGCATCACCGTGAGCGGAAGGATCCAGACCGGCAGCTACACCAACAGAGACGGGAATAAGGTCTATACGACCGAAGTCGTCGTGGACAACCAGGAGTTCGCCGAAAGCAAGGCGGCGTCCGACGCCGCGAGAGCCCAGGCGGGACCGAGAAGCGACATGCCGAGGCAGAACGCGCCGCGTTATCAGGATGCGCCGCACACCGCACCGGCCGCGCAGGACGCTCCGGACGACGGATTCATGAACATTCCCGAAGGTATTGACGAAGAGCTCCCGTTTATTTAAGGAACGCGGGATCATTTGAGAGGAGAAGAATATGCCGTTCAACAGAGATAATGCAAAACCGGAAGGCGGTTTCAAGAAAAAGGGTGGTTTCCACAGAAGGAAGAAAGTCTGCGTGTTCTGCGCGAAGGATGCGGAACCGATCGATTACAAGGATGTAGCGAAGCTTCGCAGATACATCTCCGAACGCGGAAAGATCCTGCCGAGACGGATCACCGGCAGCTGCGCCAAGCATCAGAGAGCGCTGACCCTGGCGATCAAGCGCGCAAGACATCTTGCCATCCTTCCGTACGTTCAGGACTGATGAGCACATTCCGGCCGCTGCGGTATCCTTGTGATGCCGCAGCGGTCTTGTTTTCATATCCGGAAAACGGTCCCGCACCGCTTGATGCGGGACATCCCGATAGGAGGACGTCATGAAAAAAGACGCCAACCTCAAAGGCAGATTTCAGATTTTCTTCAGCTGGCCGCTGTATCTGACGGCCCTGTGGGTGCTGCTCGGAATCGCCCTGTATTCCAGGTATAAAGGGGCACTTATCTATGTGATCGTGTTCCTTGCGGTCTATCTGGTCTGCGCGATCATCCTGTACCGGTTCGGCAGACGCGGCATGGTCGATGAGATGATCCGCTTCGCCTCGTCGTACGAAAAGGCGGAGAAGGACATCCTCGACAACTTTGACCTGCCGTACGCGCTGCTGGACGTAAACGGCCATTTCCTTTGGGTCAACGAAGCCATGCGTCTCCTCGTCGGGGACGCGGCGATGAGCGGCGCATCTCTCTCCGAGGTCTTCCCGAACATTTCCGAGGCGGATATGCCACGCAGGACGCCGAAGACCGAGGCGGATACCTCGTTCGACGGGCTCCAGTTCCGGGTCGTGATGCAGAAGGTCGATCCGGGCGCCTTCGAGGAGAAGAAGGGCATTTTTGAGATCGGGGAAGAAGAGTACCTGATCGGTCTTTCCCTCTTCGATACGTCGAAGATCCATGAGCTCCTCCGCAAGAACGAAGAAAACAAGATCGTCGTCGGTATCGTCGCGATCGACAACTACGACGAGGCAATGCAGAGTATCGAGGAGGTAAGGCAGTCGCTGCTTCTCGCCCTCATCGACCGGAAGATCAGCAAGTACTTCTCACAGTACGGCGGCCTTGTACGGAAGTATGAAAATGAACGATTTATCTTTATCGTCCGGAAGACCCAGTATGAAGCGATCCGCGCGTCGAAGTTCTCGATCCTGGAAGAAGTCAAGGACGTCAAGGTCGGCAATGAGATCGCCGTAACGCTTTCACTCGGCATCGGCCTCAATCAGGGAACCTTCACGAAGGACGCGGAGGCCGCGCA
>JAFOIS010000312.1 GCA_017420605.1 Lachnospiraceae bacterium
CGCGTTCTCATAGAAGAACGCGGTCCCGTCCAGCGAAAGCCCGGAAAGCATGCCGTTAAAAAGGATCCGCTCGATCACGTCCGCATACCGTGCGCTTTCCGAAAGTTCCTGCATCTTCTCCGCAAAAAGCGCAAGCGCGATGGCGGCGCAGGTCTCATTATAATTGGTCCGGTTCGGGAGAATATAGGCCCCGCCGAACGCTTCGCCGTTGATGCAGGCGCCGACGCCTCCCGTGATGCTGAGCTTGGTGTTAACGATATCGTCAAAGAGCCGGCGGCAGGCCGCATAGAGCTCCTCATCCTGCCGGGTTCCGGCAAGCATCGCCATCGCGGTATAGAGATATCCGGCGCGCACCGCATGTCCCGCCGCCTCTTCAAGCTCCCTGGCCGGCATATCCGACTGGCTGATCCGCGCGTTAAAGCGGGCATAGCTTTCGGTGACGTCTTCCTTTGGATGGCGTCCTCTCTCCTCCAGGAAATACGCCGCCAGCGTAAGATATTTCTTTTCTTTCGTATAGAGATAGAGCTTCAGCAGCGCAAGTTCGATCTCCTCATGGCCCGGCGTCACGAAACCGGCGCTGTGCTCCACGTAAAAGATCCGGTAGATCAGGTCCGCGTACCGGCACATCGCATCAAGAAACGCCCTCTCTCCCGTCGCGTGATCCCAGGCGATCGCGGCCTCGATAAGGTGCCCCGCACAGTAGAGCTCATGGCGGTCCCGGTTCCGGAAAATGTTTTCCGGTTCGACCGTGAGATAATAACAGTTATAATACCCGTCTTCGCGCTGGCTCTTCAGGATATCGGCAATGGCTTTCTTCGCAAGCGCGTAAAGAGACGGATCCGGCTTTTCCTCAAGGAGATAAGCGACCGACTCGATCCATTTGGCGACGTCGGAGTCCCAGAAGAAATGCGGCCGCTGCGGCTCCCCCTCTTTCCAGTCGCAGCGCAGCGCGGCAAAACGCCCTGTTTCGCGGAAACGCTCGTATACTCGCCGGATGGAAACTTCCCGGACCAGTTCCTGATACCGCTGCCAGAAGCCGCCTTCGATATGGCAATTCGTAAACGGGATATTTCTAATCATCCGAATCTCCTCCCCCCAAACATACAACTCACGGGCGCTGCTGCCTTATGATACATGATTTTTTGGTGTGAAGGAACTAACTCATCGTGGATACTGATCAGAAGCATTTTCGGACCAGGTTTTCATCCTTGATTGCCTCGTCCAGAAGTCTGCTGAGAAAAGAAGTGTACCCCTTTCCATATCTTTTTGCAAACTGGAGCGTGTCAGGGGAAAGACGCAGCGAAACCGTCTGCTTATTACGTCCTTCGCGCCTGAGTCTCTTGAACTGCTGCAGCATTTCCGGTGTCATTTCAGGACAGTCCTCGTCAAACATAGACGGCATAGCAGCCGCAGCTTCGACTTCGGCCCGCTCTTCAGGCGTCAGCTCCGGAGAAATGTCTTTAGCATGGATTCTGGTAATCATAATAAAACTCCTTTTCCGTACGGGTCGCTGCCCGTGCGGAGATGATTCGAATAGTATTGCCCCATCGGACTGTACACACAACGAAAAGGATTTTACCGGCTGCCCCGATTATATCATAGCGCAGTTCGCCGGCATGGTCGTGATCTTCCAGCACCAGAATGTCCGGATCAAAAAACACTTTTACTGCCGTTTGAAATCGGACACCGTGTTTCTGGAAGTTCAGACGATTCTTTTCCGGATCCCACTCGAAGGTTACTTTGCTGAGATTGACCGGCAGTTTCATTTTTCTCCTTAATTTTATCAAATGCTTTACAAAATGCAATACATATTGCAATGCAACTATATTCCAAATGAAAGTACACAACTGTACTCCGGGTCACATTTATGTATCCCTCATGGCTATCTATGTTCTCTGCCATTTGCCGGGTGATTTCAACCCGTACAAACGAGAAAAGGCAGGATGTGGTATCGATTTGTCATTCTGTTATATTTTGCCGGTAAAACCATGTGCCTTTTCAAAAAAATAGCTTTCATGCCTTTTGTTTCCAACAAGGTTGTGATAGCCTTACATAAAAGAAATCGTTGCTTACATCTGCCCAGCATCCAATATGAAGATTGTAAAAAGAATATTTGCAATTCTATTCTGCTTGTTTCTTGTTGCTTGCGGATCAAATGAGTCTGGCGGCAATTCAAAAACTGATTTGTCAGAAACACAAAGAATTGCAGACTTGGAAAAAAGCATAGAAGATCTCAGCAGGGCTCTTTCAAGCGAAGAAGCCCTTAATTCTTCATTGTCTGAATCACTGGAATCTGCAGAATCCAAAATAGAGAGTATAGAAGAGCTTCTATCAGAATCAGAAGCCGCAGAAGAAAGCCTCACACCTGAGCCTACTCCTCAGAGCACACCAACACCAGCACCGCCAGATCCGTTTTCGTTTGCGGCGATGCCCAAATATGCCGATTATCCGTATGAATATGTAAATGATGGAGTTCCTTATTTCAATGAAAGCGATTTGACTGATGCTCTTACATTCAGTCCATTAGATAATAAGAACAGACCGGGGCAGGCATTTGGTCTGCTCGGAATAGAAACTCTACCCACCGAGCCCCGTGGAGAAAACCATTCCGTTACACCCGTCGGTTGGAATGATATTGAATTTGAAGAAATTGACGGAGGACATCTTTTTAACCGATGCCACTTAATCGCATGGTCATTATGTGGAGAAAATGCAAACGCATGCAATCTGATTACCGGAACCCGTTACTTAAACATGCAGGGGATGAATCAGTTTGAAGCAAAGACTCTTAACTATATAAATACAACAGGTAATCATGTCCTATATCGGGTGACTCCGATTTATAATGGCGATGTCCTTATTCCTAACGGCGTTTTGATGGAAGGACTGTCCGTTGAAGACGATGGCCTTGCATTTTGTGTTTACTGTTTTAATGTCCAACCGGATGTTTTTTTCAGTTATTTTGATGGTCACGTTATTAGAACTGATTTTCATGAAATAATCGATCTTCCAGAAACAGGAGATCCTCAATCTGCTGAACCGGAAAGTGCAGAATCGCAGGCCGAAGAATCATCAAGTGAAATACAGGAAATTATACCTGATTCTTCCGGACCTTCATATTCTTCTCCTGAAGAAACAACTCGAGCAGGATCCGGTTCACCGACGTATATTGCAAATATGAATACAAAGAAATTCCACCGGCCTAACTGCGCAAGTGTAAAAAGAATGGCTGACCACAATAAAAAGTATTATTATGGCAGCCGGGAGGAACTGATTCACGACGGGTATGTGCCTTGCAAAACTGTAACCCGTAATATAAAGATGTATTTCTGATTATACCTTGCAATAATTCAGAATAGAAACTCACGAGGCGGCATCAGCCGCCTCTTTGTTATAGTATTCCGCCCAGGCTTCTGTCAGTACCCGTCGGGCGTCGCTGAACGCGCTCTCTTTGCCGTCCGGCATCATCTCAGACGAAACGCGCACGATCTCCCCCTTGTGGAGGAACTTCACGACACAGATCTTTCCGGTCATACCATGACCGTTCTTCCACTGATCCATCCCGTATTGCCTGACGACCGCCATACAGTCGTCAAAGACCGTATCCGGGACGATGCAGGTCTTCGGCGTTTCCGCGCCGGTTCCGTATCTTGCCAGAATGAGGCCCTCGCCGCCGTGGTCATAAAGGACGAACTCATCATACCCATCGCCGCCCACCGTGGCGACGGTCGCCTCATAACTGTCAAAAAGCATATTGGACTCAACGATCACGCCCGCCGGCGTATCGGGCTTCGCCGGCCGTTCATCCGAACTCCCTTTGCCGCAGCCGGAAAGACCTGCGCCAAGCAGCAGAACAAAAATCCAAAGCAGCACCCGCTTACCAAAAAAACGCCTCATTAAACTATCTCCCAGGTCTGATGCGCCGCCGGATCTGAAGTCATAAAGACAGCAGTCCCGAATCCAGTACCTCTTCGTACGTCGGCACCGAATCCCCGCCGCCCGGACGGGTCACCGCCACCGCGGAAGCTGCCGTCGCAAGGCTAAGCCTCTCCCGCAGCGTCATCCCTTCCACAAGGCCCTTCACAAAATATCCGATAAAGGTATCTCCCGCGCCGGTCGTATCCACGACCGTAACTTTCTTCGCGGGAAGCGAAATGTCTTCCGTATCCGTGACCGCTCTGCACCCCTCGCCGCCGAGCGTAAGAAGAACGCTGACCCCGGGATATTTAGCCCGGAGCGCTTCCGGGATCGCATCGTACGCCGTCTCCCCGCTGAGATAGGCGCCCTCGACTTCATTCACAACGAGCCAGTCCGCCATTCCGATCGGATAAGACGCGACCTCCGCTCCGCAGGGAGCGGCATTGAAAATGACGGTCATTCCCTTTTTGCGGCTCTCCTCCATGATATATGGAAGCCCGCTGATCTCATTCTGCAGGACCACGATATCGCCGGCCGAAAAATGCGAGAGCACTTCGTCGATGAACGGCGTGTCGATCCTGTGGTTCGCGCCCGGAAACAGCATGATCCGGTTCTGCCCGTGTATGTCCACCTCGATGACGGCATGTCCGGTCGGCACCGGCGCAATGCGGAGCAGTTCCGTATCCACGTTCCTTTCCGACAGGAATTCCTTGACAAACAGGCCGTCTTCCCCGATCATTCCCGCGAAATACGTTTCCACGCCGGCCTGCCGCACCGCCAGCGCCTGGTTGAAGCCCTTCCCGCCTCTGCCGATCCGGTAGTCCTGACAGGTCTGAGTCTCTCCGGGCGCCGTGAAATGTGTGACCCGGTAGGTGTGATCGATATTGACGGATCCGAAACACAGTACTTTCATTTTCCATATCCCTCGTTATCCGCTGCAAAGTCTCCGTGCCGCAGCAGACCGGTGTATCCGCCCCCTGCAGCATATCCGCAGCTCCGGTGTTCCCGAAAAGTCTCCGGGTTTCCTGCGCCGGCGCGGGCCTGCGGAGCATCTGTCATTCTCATCATATCCTCTTTTTGCCCGTTCCGCCATACCGTTTGCGTTCCTCCGCAGCTCCGGCCGCGCAAAATCACGCCATGGCCCCCTCATTTCCGCCTGCCCTGCGGCGCGGCATATTAACTGCGGGATCACGCAACGTTAAGGTATTGTTAAGGTTCTCCGTGTTTGCCTGTAAGGTTCCTCCTGTATGCTAAGGCCATAGAAAAGAAACGCGGACTAAGATCCGCACACCGCCAGAGGGCGGTCCCGGACGGAACCGGAACCCGAGGCGAATACACGGAGGAAAAAACCATGTGGACCAGAAAAGAACTGAAAGACCGCGCCAAAATGGCCCTGAATCTCAACTACTGGAAGACCGTACTCGTCGGGATCCTGCTGATCTTCCTGGTCGGCGGCATGACCGGCACCGCGGCAATCAGCAGCAGCGCAGCCGGAACGTCCTCGGTCCTTTACGGCGGCTTTACCATGGACCCGGACAGCATGGTCGAAGAATCCGGGGAGATCACGTTCCCGGAGGCCGCGCAGGAAGAGGCTCCCGCAGTGATGGAAGACCTTATGGAGGATGAAGCGCAGCAATTCGGACATGCGATCGCCCCGATGGCTTTCCTCGCCATAGCAGGCGTGATCCTCGTCCTTATCCTCTTCCTCGCCGCGATCATCATCGTGATCAACGCCCTGCTCCTCAACCCCCTCGAAGTCGGCGGCATGCGCTTCCTTGTGACGAACCTGCACCAGCCGGCCGAGATCAAAGAACTTGCATTCGGGTATGATCATTGCTATAAGAATAGTGTGAAGACCCTGCTCCTCCGGGACATCTACACCTGCCTGTGGTCGCTGCTCTTCGTGATCCCCGGCATCATCAAGAGCTATGAATACCGCATGATGCCGTACATCCTGGCAGACGATCCGACCCTTCCGACGAGCGAAGTCTTCGCGCAGAGCAAGGCCATGATGAAGGGCAACAAGTGGAAAGCCTTCGTGCTCGACCTCTCCTTCATCGGCTGGGAGATCCTCTCCCTCCTCACCGCCGGCCTGCTTGACACCTTCTATGTACGGCCGTACCGCCTGATGACGAACGCGGCCCTCTACGAAGCGCTGAAATACAACGGCGTCAACGAGGAAAGCACAGTATGGACAGAATCCTGATCGCAGACGATGAACCGGAGATCCGTTCCCTTCTCCGTCTCTATCTGGAAAACGAAGGCTACGAAGTAGACGAGGCCGGCGACGGCCGCGAAGCCCTGGAAAAAATGGCGGGCGGCAGGATATCCTGCTGCCTGCTTGACATTATGATGCCGAAGATGGACGGTTTCCACGTGCTGCAGAAGCTCCGGGAAATGAGCGACATCCCGGTCATCATCATTTCCGCCAAGGACGCGGATCCGGAAAAGATCCTGGGCCTCAACCTCGGCGCCGACGATTACATGGTGAAGCCCTTCAATCCGCTGGAAGCGGTCGCGCGGGTAAAAAGCAACCTCCGCAGGTGGCACAAAATAACCGGCGCCGGCGGAAATGACGAAAAGGGCGGTCATGCGGAAGACCTGGTGCTCCGCGATCTCCGCCTCGACCGGGACGCCTGCGTTCTCTACCGGGCCGGGCGCGCGATCGAGCTGACGCCGGTCGAACTGAAGATCATGGAAATGTTCATGAAATACCCGGGCAAGGTCTTCACCAAACAGCAGCTCTATGAATGCGGCTGGGGCGAGGAATTCGTCGTCGCCGACAACAACATCATGGTCTGCATCAGCAAGCTGCGCGCGAAACTCGACGACGATCCCTCCGCCTACATCCGCACGATCCGCGGCCTCGGCTACCGCATGGAGAAGGGCTGACGGCCGGCGCGGAATAACTTAGGCCGGCGCATAGATCAAGACTTATGGAAAAGCTCAGGTCCTATCTTGTGACAAGACTTCTTATGATGCTCGGGGCGGTCCTTCTTCTCGAAGGGCTCGCTTCCTTCCTCGTGCGGCGCCTGCTTCTGCCTGCCGCCGCGAATCTTGCGCATTATACGGGAGAACTCAATATCTTCAACTTCGGCGACTACCTGCGCTTTGCGCGCGAACTCGTTTCCGGAAACGGAGGGCAGGTCATGGCCGGCCTCATGGGGCGGTCCGCCGTCATTCTCCTGCTGGCGCTGTCTGTGCTCCTCATCTTGCTGCCGGTCGTGCTCGGCGTGATCTGGTACACCCGGCGCGTTCTGGCACGTGTCGGAAAGATCGATGAAGAACGGCAGGCCGAACGCGCCGCCTACGACGCGCAGCGGAACCTCATGTTCTCGGATTTCGCCCACGACCTCCGGACGCCGATCATGACGATCTCGGGCTATGCCGGCGCCCTCTCCGACGGCGTCGTGAAGGACGAGGCGCAGAAAAAGCAGTACCTTACGGCGATCCGCGCGAAAGCCGACCGCATGAGCGAGCTCATTACGCTGCTGTTTGATTACACGAAGCTCGGCAGCGTGAATTTCCACCTGAAAAAAGAACCCGTCGATCTCAACGAGCTTCTGCGCGAGACGGCGGCCTCCGCCTTTTCCGATATGGAAGACGCGGGGATGGAACTCCTCGCGGAGATCCCCGAAGAGCCTTACGTCGTTTCCGCCGACCGCGCCCAGGTATCTCGCGTCATCGGGAACCTCCTTACGAACGCCATCCGCCACAATCCGGCCGGAACGAAGATCGCGATCGGCGTCCGCCGCCTTGCCGGCATGGAAATGATCGCCGTCGCCGACACGGGCGTCACCATAGAAAAAGACCCGAAGCAGCTCTTTGAGCCGTTCGTCAAGGGAGATGATTCCCGGAGCGAGACGAAGGGCAGCGGCCTGGGTCTTTCAATCGCGAAAAAGATCGCGGATATGCACGGCTGGGAGATCGAGCTCAGGCAGCCGTTCGGAAAATATACGAAGGCGTTTGTGATCAGCGTGCCGGAGAGGACGTGAATCACTTTTACCGAAACATCGCGGGACGGATGGTCATCCATCCGTCCCGTTTCGTTCGCCGCGATACCGCACTGCTTTTAAATCGAGAAAATCTCCGTATAGACTCTCTTTCCGTCCTTTTCCTCCGATTTCATCAGCGAAACTTTCTTCACCATCATCTCGCCCTTCGGGGCGGGCACCGTTTTCCACGGGCCGTTCGCGTTCCGGATGATCGTGATGTGCGGCACGAACTTTTTCTTGTCATACGGAAGGTTTGCCGCATCGAGGGCGGCGCGCACATCGCGCACCAGGGCGCTGAGCCCCTGATTGCCCTTCATCCCGACGTAGAGAAGGTCGCCGAAGGCTCCCATTTCCGAAAGCCCGAGCTTGAACGGCTTGAAAGAGACCGTCTGCATCGCGTTCTTCACGAAGCCGACGTCCCTGGTCTCCCCGATGAACGCTACGGTCAGATGCAGGTTCTGCGCCGGCACATAGCTGCCGCGCACGCCTGCTTTTTTCAATTCATGGAGCGTATCCGTCACGGCGCTCTTCATTTCCCCGGACAGACTGATCGCAATAAATAAACGCATGAGGATCTCCTTTGCATAACGATCGACGATCTCAGGACTATTGTACCATACGGGCTCCGCATGCGGTTGCCCGTCCGCCGGATTTATGATAAAAATATAAGTGCGGCGGGCCTGCGTCTGCAGCCGCGCCGCAAGACACCGTTTCCCGCAAGACAACGCTTTTCATAAGAGGATAAGCAATGCCGCAGACGGAACCCCTCATTTCCTTCCGGAATTTTTCCTTCCAGTATTTCAGCCAGGCGGAGCCTACGCTCCACGATATAACGCTCGATATCTATCCCGGTGAAAAGATCCTGATCGTCGGGCCGTCGGGCTGCGGCAAAAGCACGCTCGCGCACTGCATCAACGGACTCATTCCCTACTCCTATAAGGGAACGATCACCGGGGAACTCACCGTCGACGGCAAAACGCCGGAGGAAGGCAGCCTTTTTGAGCGTTCCAGGCTCATCGGGACCGTCCTGCAGGATTCGGACGCCCAGTTCGTAGGTCTTACGGCGGGCGAGGACATCGCGTTTTCGCTGGAAAATGACAGACGCCCGCAGGCGGAAATGAAAGAGACCGTGCAGCGCGTCGCCGACCTCGTGGGCATGGGAACGCACCTTTCCTCTTCCCCGTCCGAGATCTCCGGCGGGCAGAAGCAGCGCGTCGCCCTCGCCGGCGTCATGGTCGACGACGTCAAGGTCCTGCTCTTCGACGAGCCGCTCGCAAACCTCGACCCCCTGACCGGCAAGACCGCGATCGACCTCATCGACAGGATCCACCGGGAATATCAGAAGACCGTCATTATCATCGAGCACCGCATCGAAGACGTGCTCTACCGGCACGTCGACCGCGTCATCGTGATCAGCGACGGCCGGATCGTCTCCGACTCGACGCCGGACGAACTCGTCTGCACAAACACCCTGCGCTCGCTCGGCAACCGCGAACCGCTCTACGTCACCGCGGTCAAATACGCGGGCGTCACCCTGACGCCGGAAATGCACCCCGGCTATCTCGACACCCTCGACGTCGACGCCGTGAAAGGACCCCTGGCCGACTGGTACAACGCGCAGCCGCCGCTGCCCGAAAAAGAGCCGGGCGAGGTGCTTCTGTCCATCAGAGACCTCGATTTCCAGTACACGAAAAAGCGGAAGCTCCTACAGGATATCGGCTTCGACATCCGCAGCGGGGAAATGGTCTCGATCGTCGGCACGAACGGCGCCGGCAAAAGCACCCTTGCGAAGGTGATCTGCGGGTTCATGAAGCAGGATAAGGGCGACATTCTCTTCAAGGGAGAGTCGATCACCGGCTGGACGATCAAGGAACGGTCGTTCAAGATCGGGTACGTCATGCAGAACCCGAACCAGATGATCTCGAAATCCATGATCTTCGACGAGGTCGCCCTGGGGCTTAAGATCCGGAACCTCCCGGAAGATACGATCCGCGAAAAGGTCGAACACGCCCTGAAGATCTGCGGCCTCTATCCCATGCGGAACTGGCCGATCTCCGCGCTCTCCTTCGGACAGAAAAAGCGCGTCACGATCGCGTCCATGCTCGTCATGGACCCGGAGATCCTGATCCTCGACGAACCGACCGCCGGCCAGGATTACCGGCACTATACGGATATCATGGAATTCCTCCGGGAACTCAACGCGCGGGGCATCACGATCATCATGATCACGCACGACATGCACCTTATGCTGGAATATACGCCGCACGCGATCGTGCTTGCCGGCGGCCGGAAGATCGGCGACGATTCCGCCGTCGCGATCCTCACGGACGAGGATATGGCCTCGCGCGCGAACTTAAAGCTCACCTCTCTCTACGAACTTGCGACGAGGGCGGGCCTTCCCGACCCGCAGGCCTTCGTCCGCCAGTTCATCCGTTACGAGGAAGAGCGCCGCGCAAAAGAAGGCGCGCCCACACAGCCCGGCCCCGGCACGGCAGACACGGCGCCGTCTGACGCGCAGTAAGCGCCGCAGCAAGGAGATCCCCTCATGAAATCCAAACTGTTTGATTATATTGAACGCGACAATTTCATCTTCAATCTCTCCGGCGTGACGAAGCTCCTCTGCTTCCTGATCCTGACGTTCACGGTCATGTTCTCGTACGATGCGCGCGTCATTTTCCTCGTGCTCATCTTTTCCTTCGCTATCCTCCGCGTCTCGGAGATCCGTTTCTCCCAGATCAGGATCATGCTCTACTACGTGCTGGTCTTCATCGCGATCAATTTCATCCTGACCTTCGTGTTCAGTCCGAAATACGGCGTCGAGATCTACGGCACGGAGCACGACCTCTTCCGCATCACCGAACGCTACACCGTGACCGCGGAGCAGCTCCTCTATCAGGGCACGAAAGTCCTGAAATATCTCTCGGTCATTCCGCTCGGCATGCTGTTCCTCC
Source organism: Lachnospiraceae bacterium (assembly GCA_017420605.1). Taxonomy (GTDB): domain Bacteria; phylum Bacillota; class Clostridia; order Lachnospirales; family Lachnospiraceae; genus Chordicoccus. The sequence goes on from JAFOIS010000312.1 coordinate 10,865, forward strand.
TCACGACCAACCCGAGCGAATTTGCCGCGTCCCTAAGCTCCATCGGCATAAGCTATAAGGCGTCCTTCGCCCTCGCGCTCACGCTCCGGTATTTCCCGGACATGATCCGTGATTACAACGACATTGCCCTCGCCCAGCAGGCGCGCGGCCTCGACCTCTCGAAAAAGGAAAAGCTCGGCAAGCGCCTTAAGAACATGATGAACATTTTCGTGCCGCTGATCTTCTCCTCCCTCGAGCGGGTGGACGTCGTCAGCAACGCGATGGACCTTCGCGGCTTCGGCAAGCATAAGAAACGTACCTGGTACGCCTATAAGCCGCTCGTGAAAAATGATTACCTTGCCCTTGCCATAAGTATCGCGATCCTTGCCGGGTCGCTTGCCATGACGTTTTTCGTCAACCACGGGCGCTTCTGGAACCCGTTCATATAGGAGGAAATGAAACTTGAGGCAGAAAATGAGCAGATATGATAAACCGATCCTGGTCTTTCAGACGGATTTCACGTACAAGGAAGGCGCCGTGAGCGCCATGTACGGCGTCGTGAAGACGGTCGACCGGGAACTTGAGATCTTTGACGGAACGCACGAGCTTCCGCAGTACGACGTCTGGTCCGCCAGCTACCGCCTGCTGCAGTGCCTGCCGTTCTGGCCGAAGGGAACGATCTACGTTTCGGTCGTCGATCCCGGCGTCGGAACTTCCCGGCGCGCGTGCGTCGCGAAGACCGAAAACGGCTACTACGTCGTCACGCCCGACAACGGTACGCTTACGCACGTCAAAAATGAATTCGGGATCGTGGAGGTCCGGGAGATCGACGA
>JAFOIS010000313.1 GCA_017420605.1 Lachnospiraceae bacterium
ACGCTTGTCGCGATGGGATCCGGTATTTCCTGGATCTACAGCCTGGTCATCCTGTTCCTCATGACGCGGGATCCGGCGCAGGACGCGATGACGCGCCTTCATTCTCTGTATTTTGAGTCCGCCGCGATGATCCTTACTCTGATCACGGTCGGAAAAATGCTGGAAGCACGCTCGAAGGGAAAGACAACGGATGCGCTGAAAAGCCTTCTCCGCCTTTCTCCGAAAACGGCGCGTGTGCTCCGCGGCGGGACAGAAGAGGAGATCCCGGTGGAAGACGTGCATGTCGGCGACCTTTTTGTCGTACGCCCGGGTGAGAACATACCGGTCGACGGCGTCGTCGTTTCAGGGGACGGCGCGGTCAATGAGGCGGCGCTGACCGGCGAGAGCATCCCGGTGGATAAGGCAGCCGGCGACAGTGTTTCGGCGGCGACCTCCAATCAGGCAGGCTTCCTTACCTGCCGCGCGACGCGCGTCGGGGAGGATACGACGCTTTCACAGATCATCCGCATGGTGAGCGACGCGGCAGCGACCAAGGCGCCGATCGCGAAGATCGCCGATAAGGTGGCCGGTGTCTTCGTACCGGCCGTGATCTGCGTCGCGGCCGTCGTATTTGCGGTCTGGCTTCTTACGGGCGCGGAGTTCAGTTTTGCGTTATCCCGCGCGATCGCGGTCCTTGTGATCAGCTGCCCCTGCGCGCTGGGACTGGCGACGCCGGTCGCCATTATGGTCGGCAGCGGTGTAGGCGCGCGGAACGGCATTCTTTTCAAGACGTCCGCCGCGCTGGAAGAGACGGGACGGATCCGGACCGTCGTGCTGGACAAAACGGGGACGGTCACAAAAGGAGAACCGACCGTAAGGGAAACGATCCCGAACGGCGTAACGGAAGAGGAGCTTCTCTATTACGCGGCGGGACTGGAAGCAAAGAGCGAGCATCCTCTCGCGAAAGCGGTTCTTGCCGAAGCAAAGAGGAGAAGGATCAGCCTGCCTGATTCGGAGTCGTTTTCCGCGCTTCCCGGGAACGGCCTGCGCGCCACGATAGACGGCGCGGAAGTTATGGGCGGCAAAGCGTCCTTTATCGCGCAGCACTGTGAGATCCCCGGGGCGCTTTCCCAAAAGGCGGAAGAGCTGGCCGGGCGCGGCATTACGCCCCTTTATTTTGCGAAGGACGGAAAATGCATCGGCCTGATCGGATCCGCCGACGTTCTCAAGGAGGACAGCCGAAAGGCCGTCGGGGAACTGCATGACCTCGGGATCCGCGTCGTCATGCTCACGGGCGATAATCAGAAGACAGCCGCCGCCGTCGCGGAAGACGCGGGGATCACCGAAGTGATCGCGGACGTGCTTCCGGATGGCAAGGAAAGCGTGATCCGCTCCCTTGCGGAAAGCGGAAAAGTCGCCATGATCGGAGACGGGATCAACGACGCGCCGGCGCTGACGCGCGCGGATATCGGCATCGCGATCGGCGCAGGCGCAGACGTTGCCGTCGACGCCGCCGACGTCGTTCTGGCAAAAAGCTCGCTGCTCGATGCGGCCGCGGCCATCCGTCTGTCCCGCGGAACGCTGCGGAATATCCACGAGAATCTTTTCTGGGCGTTCTTCTACAATGTTCTCTGCATCCCGCTTGCTGCGGGTGCTTTTGAGAAGAGCTTCGGCATTTCGCTGAGCCCGATGATCGGCGCGGCGGCGATGAGTCTTTCGAGTTTCTTCGTCGTCACGAACGCGCTCCGGCTCAACCTGCTGAAGATCTATAAATCGGAAAATAAAACGGTCCGCGCCGCGGAGAAAGGAAAAAAAGAAATGAAAAAGACCATGAAGATCGAAGGCATGATGTGCATGCACTGCGAGGCGAGAGTGAAGAAGGCACTTCTTGCCGTGCCGGGCGTTGCGGACGCCGAAGTAAGTCATGAAGCGGGTTCCGCGGTCGTGACGCTTTCGGAAGACGTGTCGGACGACGTTCTGCGTCAGGCTGTCGAGGCACAGGACTATCCGGTCATCTCGATCGAATAAAACCGGAGGATACGATGGCGAAGAAAAAACTCACCATTCTGCATTCCAATGATTTCCACGGGGCTTTCCTGCCGACCGAGATCGACGGAAAAGAGGTCGGCGGCCTTCCGCGTCTTGCCGGCTACGTCCACAAGGTGCGGCGGGAAGTGCCCAATACGATCTATCTCAACGCCGGGGACATGTTCCGCGGCTCGGTCATCGATTCGGAATATATGGGCCTTTCCACGATCGAACTGATGAACCTGCTGGCGCCGGATGCCGTCACGGTCGGCAATCATGAGGTAGACTACGGGATCGCGCATCTTCTGTTCCTCGAAAAATGTGCGCATTTCCCGATCATCAACGCGAACCTTTTCATTACCTTCAACAACGTGCGTCTGTTCCAGCCGTACATCAATCTGACGGTGGACGGCGTAAAGATCCTCGTGATCGGGATCCTGACACAGGAGGTCATTGCCTCCACGCGCGCCGAGAAGGTGATCGGCACGCTGATCGACGTCGAAGAGGCGGCAAAGGAAGTCGGTATCATCTGCGACAACTACCGCAACAAGGACACCGACATCGTCATTCTGCTCACGCATATCGGCATCGAAGCGGACCGCCAGCTGGCGGAGCTCCTCGATCCGGACTGGGGCGTCGACATGATCAACGGCGGACATACGCATACGTTCATGGAGGAGCCGGAGTTCGTGAACGGCATCCCGATCGTCCAGGCCGGGACAGGGTCCTCCATTATCGGGCGGTTCGATCTTACCTACGACCAGGAAGAGGACAAAATCGAGGATCTGACGTGGAAATGCGTCCCGATCACCCGGGACAACGCCCCGAATTATCCGGTCATGGAGCAGGTGCTTCTGCGCTACAAGGGCAAGACGGACGCCAAATACCAGCGGATCGTCACGCATTTCGCGCGGACGCTCTCGCATCCGGCAAGGAACCGGGAAACAGAGATGGGCAATCTCTACGCGGACCTGATCCAGTGGGAGAGCTCTTTCGATATCATGATGATGGGGTCGGGCGCGATCCGCAAAAAACGGATGGGACCGCTCGTGGCCTATCAGGACATGGTCGAGAATACGCCGTACGACGATCTTCTCTGGATGATCAAGGTGACCGGTAAACAGTTCCGGCAGATGATCCTCTATATCATGCGGGACGAGGCCTGGGAAGGCCACACGGAGTTCTACCAGTTCTCGAAGGGCGTGCGGATCGTATACCGCAAGAGTACGCATGCGCTGGAGGAACTGAAATTCCGCGGCGAAGACGTGACGGACGATATGTTCCTTACGATCGCGCTGCAGAGTTATCATTACCGGAACTTCGACGATTTCATGGGCGTCTCCCTCGAGGAGGTCAAAAAGAACATGCGCCCGCGCGTCGTCGCGACGTCGGTCAACAACCTGGTGGAGGAGTATTTTGCGACGCACCCGGGTCTCGACGCGCACGTCGAGGGGCGGATCGTGATCCTGGAATAAGAGCAAAACTTTGCAAAAATCTGATTGACAAAGCCGAGTTCATGCCCTTATAATGTTTAAGCGTGCCACGAGTGAATAAGGAGGTGGGATCATGTCGATTTGCCCTAAGAATAAATGTTCGAAGTCGAGACGCGATCAGAGACGCGCGAACTGGAAGATGACGGCGCCGACGCTGGTGAAGTGCAGTAAGTGCGGAGCACTGATGGTACCGCACCGTGTCTGCAAAGCCTGCGGTTCCTACAATAAGCGCGAGATCATCAGCCAGGAAGCTTAAGTCTCCGGGCGTTTTGCGTACGCTTTGTACGGAGTAAGAGGACAGCAACGGGCTGCCGCCGGAAGGCGGCAGCCTTTTTCAGTAAATGAGCCGGGTTCGGAAGAAGGAGAAGAGAATGGACGGGGAGATCCGTATTGCCCTTGACGCGATGGGCGGCGACAACATGCCCTCCGCGCCGGTACGCGGCGCCGTAAAAGCAGTGGAAAGCGGGGAAGGCTTCCGGGTCATCCTTGTCGGCCGCGAAAGAGAGATCCGCGGCGAGCTTGACAGGACCGGCTATACGGGAAACCGGATCGATATCAGGCCGGCGTCCGAAGTGATCGAAATGGCGGAGCCGCCGGTCGCGGCGATACGCTCCAAGACGGATTCCTCGATCGTGGTCGGCCTCGGACTGGTGCGGAGCGGTGAAGCGGACGCGTTCGTATCGGCAGGAAGCACCGGCGCCGTGATCGCCGGCGCGCAGGTGATCGTCGGACGGATCCGCGGGATCCGCCGTTCGCCTCTTGCGGTGCTGATCCCGACGGAAAGCGGCGTGTCGCTTCTCATCGACTGCGGCGCCAACGTGGATGCAAGGCCTGACCAGCTCGTGCAGTTCGCGCGCATGGGTTCCGTTTATATGGAAAACGTGCTCGGGATCAAAGAGCCCTCCGTCGGTATCGTCAATATCGGCGCCGAAGATGAGAAAGGCAACGCGCTCGTCAAAGATACGCTGCCGCTTCTTCGGAAGGAGAAAGGGATCCGTTTCGTCGGTTCCGTCGAAGCGCGGGACATCCCCGCGGGCGGCACGGACGTCCTCGTAACGGAGGCCTTCGTCGGAAACGTCGTCCTTAAGATGCTGGAAGGGACCGCTTCCATGTTCAAGCGCATGCTGAAGAAGAACCTTACGGCGTCGCTTACGGGAAAGATCGGAGGGCTCCTCATCAAACCGTCCGTACGGAAAATGATGAGCGCCTTTGACGCAAGTAAGCACGGCGGCGCGCCGATCCTCGGCCTTAAGGGGCTTGTCGTCAAAACGCACGGCAATTCCGGACCGGAGGAGATCGCGGCGGCCATCCGCCAGTGTACGGTCTTTTATGCGCAGAAGGTCAATGAGAAGATCGCCGAAGCGATCCTTGCGGAAAGCGGGGACAATTCGTGAGTACACATAAGGCGCCGGCGGGCGTCCGGGATCTTCGGGAACTGGAGAACGCGATCGGTTACCGTTTCCGCTCGCGGAACCTTCTTGTGCTCGCGCTCACGCACAGTTCCTATTCCAATGAGCACGGACGCGGCCGGGCGGGAAATAACGAACGGCTGGAGTTTCTCGGCGACGCGGTGCTCGAATGCGTCAGTTCCGAATATCTTTACGGCAATTACCCGGATCTTCCGGAAGGCGAAATGTCGAAACTGCGCGCTTCCATGGTCTGCGAACCGACGCTGGCGCGCTGTTCGGACGAGTTTGATCTCCGGGACTTTATACGGCTCGGAAAAGGGGAAGAACAAAACGGCGGACGAAACCGCCCGTCGATCCTTTCAGACGCGCTCGAGGCGCTGATCGGCGCCGTCTATCTGGACGGCGGTTTTTCCTGCGCCCGTACGTTCATCCTCGAACATGTGATGGACGGGATCGCGGAAAAGAGATCCTTTACGGACAGCAAGACGGCGCTGCAGGAGATCGCGCAGTCGCGCGCTCTTCCTGTCGAATATCTTCTTCTGTCCGCCGAAGGGCCGGATCATGACCGGACATACGAGTATGCCGTCCTGATCGGCGGCAAGGAGGAAGGACGCGGCACGGGACACAGCAAAAAGGCTGCGGAGCAGGAAGCGGCCCGGAAAGCGATAGAAAATCTGACGGAAAATGAGGGACCCAAGTGTATCTGAGATCGATCGAAGTGCAGGGATTCAAATCCTTCGCGCATAAGACGACATTTGAATTTCATAACGGGATCACCGCCATCGTCGGCCCGAACGGAAGCGGCAAGAGCAACGTCGCGGACGCGGTACGCTGGGTGCTCGGGGAACAGAGCGCCAAGCAGCTCCGCGGCGGAAGCATGCAGGACGTCATTTTTGCCGGGACCGAGATCCGCAGGATGCAGAGTTTCGCACAGGTCTCGATCACGCTTGACAACAGCGACCGCGCCCTGCGCGTCGATTATGCGGAAGTGACGGTGACGCGGCGGCTCTTCCGGTCCGGTGAGAGCGAATACCTTCTGAACGGGGCGAACGTCCGCCTGCGGGATATCCAGGAGCTGTTCTACGACACCGGGATCGGCAAGGAAGGTTATTCCATCATCGGCCAGGGGCGGATCGACCGCCTGATCAGCGGGAAGCCCGAGGAGCGGCGGGAACTCTTTGACGAGGCCGCCGGGATCGTCAAATACAAGCGGCGGAAAATGATCGCGCTGCGGAAACTCGAGGACGAGCAGGCAAATCTCGTACGCGTTGCCGATATCCTGAAAGAGGTCTCGGCGCGCGTGGAGCCGCTTCGCATGCAGAGCGAGAAGGCGAAGGTCTATCTGGACTACCGGCGGGACCTTCGTACCTACGACGTCAATTACTTCCTGATCGAGACCGGCCGCGCGGGCGACAAACTTGCGGAAGTGGAAGGAAAGATCGCGGCCGCACAGGCCGAGACTGCCGAAAAACAGGAAGCCTTCGAAAAAACAAAGGAAGAATACGACCGCATCGAGGAAATGCTCGAGACGGTCGAGAAAAAGACGGAGAGCCTCCGCAGAAGCGCGGAGGATAACCGTCTTGCGCTCGAGAGCGTACGCGGAAAGCTCGCGCTCTGCCGCGAACAGAAGAACGCGCAGGAAGCCGAGATGCAAAGGACGCAGGACCGGAGCAGGAATCTGCGCGGCGAGATCGAAAAGCGGGAAGAGAGCGCGCGTAAGACCGCCGAGGACAGGAAAAGCGCGGAGGAGGAACTGCGCGGCATCCGGAAGGACCGGGAGGCAAGGGAACTGTCGCTGTCCATCCTGGACGATACGCTCGCAAAACGAGCCGGCAAGGCGGAAGAGGCCCGTGCCGAGATCATTTCCATCCTGAACGGCCGCGTCGGCACGAAGGGCCGGCAGCAGCGGTACGACGCGCTCCGCGAACAGATCGAGATCCGCTCGGAAGAAATCGAAAAACGCCGGTCCGCCCTTGCGGAGGAGAGGAAAGCTGCGGAGGCGGAAAAAGCGAAAGCTAACGCGTCTCTCCGGGAGATCGCGTCCGGGATCCGGAGCGCGGAAGGCACGCTTGCCTACGCGGAACGGGAGAGCGAGGAATGCCGCCAGTCCGAAGAAAGGGACGCTTCGCTGCTGGAAGAGAAGACACAGGCATATATGCGCGAGCATTCCCGTCTGGAAGCGCTGCGCAACCTTACGGAGCGGTATGAAGGCTACGGCGGCGCGATCCAGGCCGTCATGGCGAGAAAACCGCGCACCGCCGGCCTGCTCGGCGTGGTCGCGGATCTCATTTCCACGGATAAGAAGTACGAGACGGCGATCGAAACGGCACTCGGCGGCAGTATCCGGAACGTCGTGACGGACGACCAGGACACCGCCCAGGAGATGATCGAATATCTGAAGGAGAACCGTCTGGGACGTGTTACCTTCCTGCCGTACGACCATATCACCGTCCGCGGAAAGATCGCCGACGAGCGCGCGCTTACGGAAAAAGGCGTGCTGGGGCGCGGAAGCGATCTGGTGCGCGTCGATGAAAAATACGCCAAGCTTCCGGAATACCTGCTCGGACGCACGATCGTCGTCGACAGCATGGAAAACGCGATCCGTATCGCGAACCGTTATCATCAGAGCCTGTACCTCGTCACGCTCGAAGGCGAATCGCTGAATCCGGGCGGATCCATGACAGGCGGCGCTTTCCGGAACCGGGAAATGCTGCTCTCGCGGCGCCGCGATATCGAAGAATACGAAAAGAACGAGAAGAGACTCCTTGCGGAAAAAGAAGCGGTCCGGGAGCGGATCGCCGAAACGCGCGGGAGACTGGAGTCGCTTAGGGGGGCGGCCGAAGGCGCGAGGGCGAAACTGCAGGAGCTGCAGGTGAAGAAAAGCGCCGGAGAGCTTACCATAACCCAGAAGGACGAAGAACTCGCGAAGATCGAAGAGACCGGAAAACTCCTCCTGCACGAGATGGAAGAGATCCGCCGGCAGGGCGCGGATATCACCGAGGGCGCAAGCGACGTCACGGAAGAACTGAAGAACTCCATGGCCCGCGAGGAGGAACTGGATAAGGCGGTCTCCGCCTACATGGCCGAGATCGAAAAGCTCGAAGAGGAGAGGCAGAAGAAGAGAAGCGCACTCGAGGAAGTGCGTCTCCGGGAAGCTTCCGTTTCGCAGAACGCGTCTTTCCTGGCCCAGACGGAAGAAAGGCTCGAGGGCGAACGGAAGGCCTTTGCCGCCGAGCTGGCGGCGATCGGGGATACCGAAGGAGAGAAGCGGGACTTCATTGCGGAGAAGGTCCGCGAGATCGAAGCGCTCACGCAGGAACTAAGCGGCCTTGAAGAGGCGTCGGCCTCCTACGAAGCGGCCATAGGCGGTTTCGAGGCGGAACGCGCGGATATGAAAGCGCGCCATAAGGGCTTTTTCGAAAAACGCGACGCGCTTTCCGCGGCCCTTACCGAACTCGACAAAGAGCTGTTCCGGCTCGGCGGACAGAAAGAAAAGCTTTCCGAGACGATCGACACGCAGACCGAGTATATCTGGACGGAGTACGGACTGACGCCTTCCGAAACGGAGAAGGAAAAGCGGGACGACATTCCCGCGTATACCGTCCTGAAGAAGGAAATGGCGGCGCTGCGCGGAAAGATCCGCGCGCTCGGCGAAGTAAACGTCAACGCGATCGAAGAGTATAAAGAGACGTCGGAACGGTATACGTTCCTTCGCACACAGCACGACGATCTCGTTTCCTCCGCGGAGGAACTCCGGAAGATCATCACGGAACTCGACAACTCGATGCGCCGGCAGTTCCGCGAAAAGTTTGCCGATATCTCGAAGGAATTCGACAGGGTGTTCCGCGACCTCTTCGGCGGCGGACAGGGTTCGCTGGAACTCGATGAAGAGGCGGATATCCTGGAGGCCGGCATCTCGATCATCGCGCAGCCGCCCGGAAAGAAACTGCAGAACATGATGCAGCTGTCCGGCGGGGAGAAGGCCCTGACGGCGATCGCACTGCTTTTCGCGATCCAGAATCTCAAGCCGTCGCCGTTCTGCATGCTCGACGAGATCGAAGCGGCGCTGGACGAAGCGAACGTTACGCGCTTCAACCGTTATCTGCGGAAGCTCTCCGGCGCGACGCAGTTCATCGTGATCACACACCGCCGCGGCACCATGGCGGCCGCCGACCGCCTGTACGGCATCACGATGCAGGAAAAGGGCGTATCGACGCTCGTATCGATCAATCTGGTGGAAGAAAAGCTGGACGACTGAGTAAAGAAAGGGAGGACGGCATGAACTATTTTGATATCCCGCTGAACGCGGGGGAAGATGAAGAAAAGAAAGGCTTCTTCGGACGCCTCGTCCGCGGCCTTTCCAAAACGCGCGCGAATATCGCCGCGGGGCTGGACGCCGTTTTCTCCGAATACGAGGAGATCAACGAGGACTTCTATGAAGAACTCGAAGAGAGGATGATCATGGGCGATATCGGCGTGGAAACGACCGAGCGCCTTCTGGACGATCTGCGGGAAAAGGTCGAAACCGACAATATCCGGAATCCGGCGCAGTGCAGGCGGCTCCTTATGGACTGCATGAAGGCGCATATGCGCGTTGCGAAGACAGAATACCGTTTTGAAAAGGAAAAGTCGGTCATTTTCCTGATCGGCGTCAACGGCTCGGGCAAAACGACGACGGCCGGAAAGATAGCCGCCCAGCAGAAGGCGGCAGGCCGGAAGGTGCTCCTCGCGGCGGCGGATACGTTCCGCGCTGCGGCGACCGAACAGCTGAAGGGCTGGGCCGAGCGCGCGGGCGTGGAGATCGTATCGGCTCAGGAAGGTACGGATCCCGCGTCGGTCGTTTTTGACGCGGTGGCACGCGCGAAGGCGAGAAACGTCGACGTACTGATCTGCGATACGGCCGGACGCCTGCACAATAAAAAGAACCTGATGGCAGAGCTGCACAAAATGTATACCATTCTGTCAAAGGAATACCCGGAGGCCTATCTCGAGACGCTTCTCGTGCTCGACGGGACGACCGGACAGAACGCGCTTTCGCAGGCAAAGGAGTTTTCGGCGGCGACGGACATCACCGGTATCGTGCTGACGAAACTCGACGGCACCGCAAAAGGCGGCATCGCCATCGCGATCCAGTCGGAGATGGGCGTGCCGGTGAAATATATCGGCGTCGGAGAAAAACTGGAGGATCTCCAGAAGTTCGATTCAAATACGTTTGTAGACGCGCTGTTCAATAACTGAGAGCCAGCCTGAAGAGAGTCCTGTCCGAAGCGGCGGTCAGGAAAAAGGCGTCCGGATCTTCACGGAAGGCAAGGCGGAGAACGTCGCCTTCCCGCGCTTCGGCCCGGTAGTCGACGGCGATCTTCGTGACGTCCCGTTCCCGCAGGGAGGAGGACATCAGATCCTGTGCAAGGTCGAGGCAGCGCGCGTTGTTCATATGGCCGTTGAGATCGGTAGCGCTGAAGGGCACACGGTAAGTGTGCTCTTTTTGCATCTCCGGCATTTTGGGCATACGCGGGATCGGCGGGTCTTCCTTCGTATCGCTTCCGTCGATCGCGATCCCGTATTCCTCCGGGAAGATGATCCTCCGCTCGTCCGCTCGGATGAGCGCCCACAGGGCGGAGGCTGTAAGAAGTACGTCTCCCTGATCGTCCGTAAGGCTGTAATAGCGCGGGAAATAGACGTGCATGGTCTTTCCGGGACGGCTCGTGAGCGTTACGCTCTCGTCGTAGACGGGCAGACGCCGGATCCATACGTTCTGCATGGTCACGATCCACAGGAGCCCCCGGTCCAGCGTCATTTCCCTGCCCATCCCGAGTTCGGTCGTGTGCGCGATCGAAGCCTCCTGCAGGAGCGTAAAGAGCACGGAGAGTCGGAGCCTGCGGCAGGCATCCACGTCGGCGCTGCGCAGCCGGAGTTCCCTTACATAGGGGTTCATAGCTTTTTCGGCAGCCTTTTTTCGATGGCGTCCGCCACGTCGCCGAGCGTCTGCAGTTTTGTCCACTGGCGGTTCGGGATCCGGACGTCGAACGCGGCTTCAAGGCGGCAGATGATCAGGGTAAAGCCCATGGAGTCGATGCCGGTATCGGTGTTGATCACCGTATCCTCCTCAAGAGGCGTGCCCTCGAGTTCCGGCGCGCATTCATAGATCACTTCGCGGATCCGTTCGATGATTTCTTCCCTTCTGGTCATGATCTCTCCAATCTTTTCATAAGCTCCCAGCGCTTGATCTTGCCGGTCGCCGTCCGCGGAAGGGGCGAATCCAGGATACGGATATCGCGGATCTGCTGGCCGCGCGGACGCCGTACAAGCACGGTGTTGATCTTTTTGCGGATATCATCGGGGGTCGCGTCTTTTATGTATACCGCAAGCGTAACAGTATCGCCGATCCTTACTACGGCCGCTTCTGGCGTGCCGAGGGCGGCGCACAGTTCCTTTTCGTATTCCGGCAGGAAGATCTTCGTCCCGTCCGGAAGAACGAGCATCTCCTTTTTGCGCCCGGTGATGATGAGGCGGCCTTTACGGTCGAGATATCCGATATCGCCGGTGAACAGGACGCCGTCCCAGAGCACCGCGGCCGTATCGGCCGGACGCTTATAATAACCCTGCATGATGCAGGTGGGCGCTTCGATCAGGATCTCGCCGTCGTCCGCGATGCGGATCTTATCCTCCGGACAGACGGTCATGGCATAGGGATCGTCCCCGATGCTGAGCGCGACGCCCGAACTTGTTTCGGTCAGGCCGTAGCCGAAGCAGATCCGGATGCCCATGGCCTTGCCTGCGCTGATCAGCTGCATCGGACAGTCGCCCGCGCCGATGAGGACCAGTTTGAGCTCCGGATTGCAGAGTTTGTGCGAAAGAAGAAAACCCCACAGGAGCGGTACGGCGGACAGCGCGGTAGGGCGGAAATAGTCAAGATCGTCCACGTAATGCCGCGGCCCACGGCCGAGACATACGGAAGCGCCGCAGGAAAGGCCCCAGAGCAGTCCGCATACGAAACCGAAGACGTGGGAGAGAGGCAGCATCAGCATGAGCCGGTCTTCCGCTGATAGCGGAAGAAGCGAACTGCCGTTATAGGCGCTCGCCATGAGCGAGGCATCCGTCAGGACGACCGCCTTCGCGCGGTCGGTCGTGCCCGAAGTAAAGAAAAGAAGCCTGCCGGCACCGTCCGCCATGCCGTCGGCAAGACGGGGCATAAGCGCCGAGGTAAATTCCGGATCGCCGAAG
>JAFOIS010000314.1 GCA_017420605.1 Lachnospiraceae bacterium
AACCCGCGGCTTCGGGATTTCCTGTCGAAAGTTCTGTAAGAATAAGAAAAAGGAGATACGAACGAAAATGTTCACACACACGATCGTGAGAACGCCCTGCCCGAAGGTCTGCGACGGCATAACGTCATCGCCGGAGCTGGGCAAACCGGTCTATGAAAAGGCACTGAAGCAGCATGAGGCGTATATCGGGGCGCTGAAGGCCTGCGGCGTCGACGTCCTTGTCCTTCCGCCGATGGAAGAATATCCCGACTCCTGTTTCGTCGAAGACGTCGCGGTCGTAAATAAGAAGTGCGCACTCATCACCAACCCGGGCGCAGACACAAGGAAAGGCGAAATTTTGGGGATCGTGGATGCGCTGAAGAAGTTTTACCGGGAGGATCAGATTGGCCGCATCACGGCGCCCGGAACGCTCGAAGGCGGCGACGTCATGAAATGCGGCAGTACCTACTATGTCGGCCTGTCCGCCAGAACCAATGCGGAAGGCATCCGCCAGTTCGCGGCCTTTATGGGAAAATTCGGTTTCGAGACCGTCGAAGTCCCCCTCACACACGTCCTGCATCTGAAGACGGGCGTCAACTACCTCGAAAACAATACCATGCTGGTCTCGGGAGAGTTCATCGATAAACCGGAATTTGCGTCATTTGATAAGATCGTGATCCCCGAAGAAGAGGCCTATGCCGCAAACTGCATCTGGATGAACGGGACGGTGATCGTTCCCGAAGGGTACGAAGCGGTCCTCAGGGCCGTAAAAGATGCCGGCTATCCGGTCCTTACGACAGACACTTCCGAATTCCGGAAGATCGACGGCGGCTTAAGCTGCCTGTCGCTTCGGTTCTGACGTCCTTCCGTAAGCTGAAAGCAGCCCGCGGCACTGCCGGCGGGCTGTTTTACTGTCTTTGGTTTTGACCGGGTCAGGACAGCTGAGCCGTCTTACCCGAGTTCGTTGCTTTTGTTCCGCTTAAGGAACGCCATGAATGTGACGGCCGCGGCGATGGCGCAGACGGCCAGAAGTCCGATCAGGATCCCGTTCGCCAGTTCGTCGCTCATGCTTTCGACCGGCAGGAGCGAGATCGCGATCGAGTAGAAATTGAAGCCGGCATGGAACAGCATGCTCGTGAAAAGGCTGCCCGTGTATTCATAGAGGATCGCCATGATGATGCCGATGATGAACGCGCAGATCCCGGTCACGACGTCCATGTGCACGATGCCGAAGAGCGCCGCGGAAAGGACCGCCGCCATAAGATATCCGCTGTAGTCGCGGACACGGCGGAAAATGATGCCCCGGAAAAGAAGCTCCTCGGCGATCGGCGCGAAGATGACAATGGCAATAAACTCGGCCCACAGCGGCAGGCTGTCCAGCATATCGTACCGGGAGGGATTCATCTCATACATCCAGTCCGCGATCCCGGTGATGCTGATGAGGATATTGAGGACGGCGGAGACCGAGAAGCCCATGATGACCGCAAGGACCGCGTTCACCCCGCCCGGCTTCCGGTCGGTCCGGACCGTAAAGAGCCGGTTCGTCCGTCCCTTTTCATCTTTCTTATAGATGCGCCACATGATCGGGATCGACACGATGTTCCCGATGACGCTGAGGATCATCTGCACCTTATAGTCGAGCAGGACCGAATACATATCCTGGACCATCCCGTTGACATCCCAGGTCGACGGATCCTGCATCGCGAGGCGGGCGCCGTAGATGGCGCCGTAGATCCCGCCGGCAATGCTCGCCACGATATTGGAGATGAGGATCCACAGAAGGATCGGCCAGACCACGTTCCAGATCCTGCGTCCGAACGTCGCCGGTCCGTTCGTCCACGGCGCTTTGCCGGTGCCGCAGAGGATCCGTCCGAGTTCCCCGACGTTATCCGCAATATAGGTCGCACCGCTTTTTTCGAGTTCTTCGCGGGTGCCGTAACCGTAGAGCACGCCGACCGAGGCGATCCCGGCTGCCTGCGCCCCTTCGATATCATAGAAACGGTCCCCGACCATGACGACGTTGTTCCGATCGTAGGGAACGTTCATGACCCGCATGGCGCGGGTGATGAGTTCCTCTTTGGAAACGTTCGTCTCACGGGCGTCGCACCCGACGACCGCGTTGAAAAACCCGGACAGCCGGAACTGTTCCAGAATACGCCTGGCCTGTCCCGTCTCCTTGGAAGTTACGCAGCCGAGCCGGAAGCCCTGCTTGCGGAGCATGAGAAGAAGCTCCGGGATCGAGGGATACGGTTTATTCTCCATCGCGCCCTGCCCGGCATAGCGTTCCCGGTAAGCGGCAACGCACCGCGCGGCCGTCTCGTCGTCCAGGTTTGCGTATTCCTTGAAATACTGATGCAGCGGCGGACCGACAAAGCCGCGGAGCTTCTCCGGATCCGGCTCTTCCATGCCGATCGTGTGCAGCGCGTACTGCACCGAGTGGATGATCCCCGCCGCGGAATCCGTAAGGGTCCCGTCGAGGTCAAACAGTATCGTCTTCCACATAGCTCTTCCTTCCTGTACTATCGGTCAAACGGTTCTTTCTTTCCGTTTTCTTCGGGTGCATCCTGCCCTGTCCGGCTCTCCTGCCGGCTCCTGCGGAGCATTGGCAGAAGCGACTTTTCCGCAAACCGGAGCATCACATAGGTGATGACCGTGTCGATCGGCAGCATGACGAGATTCTTCGTGATCCGCGCCGGCAGAATGACGGACGCGCTTTTTTCATAGAGCAGCACGAGCCAGAACGTATTGAGTCCGACGTTTACGAACGCGTTGATCAGAAAATGCGCAAGCAGCACCCGCCAGATCTTCACCGGCTTTTTATAGAGGAGCATCCCGTAGATCGCGCCGCCGATCATCGCGCTCAGCGTAAAGCCAGGGAAAAATGCGCCGTCCGGCCGGAGGGCCCACTTCAGGACGTCGAGCACGCCGCCGAAGATCATGCCGACCGCCGGGCCGAAAAGATACCCCGCAAGCTGGTTCGGCAGCCCGGAAAACCCGATCTTGATCGTCGGGCCGATATTGATCGTCGTCGTGTAATTCAGCACGATGGCAAGCGCCGCGAGAAGCCCGCAGGCCGTAAGGACGCGAAGCTCCCGGAATTCACGGATGGAGGCTTTCCACTGTCCCATGGTATGTCCTTTCCCCAAAAGCTGCCCGATGCGGAAGGTCCTTCCCGGTCCTCCGTCGGGATATTGCACTGTACTGCCTTTTTGCTGCGCAGCCGCCTGATGTGCTGCGGCGCCTTTATACTTCCGGCGCGCCGACGCCGAAATAGGCGTCGATGCCGTTCGCAAGTCCCTCGACGATCTTCTCCTGATACTCGTCGGATGCCATGAGGAGATCCTCGTCCGGGTTCGTCATGAAGCCCATTTCCACGATCGTGACCGGGATCGTGCTCCAGTTGATGCCCGTCATGTCGTCGCCGGTGAGAAGCCCCAGGTTTCTCGCGCCGGTCGCCGCGACGTAATAATCGAGCAGCATCTGCGAAAGGCGCTGGCTCTCCGTGATCACTTCCGATGCAAGGAACGGATTATAGAGGCTCGGCTGGTAGCATAGGGCCCCGTGATAGGAGGTGTCGTCGCTGCCGTTCGCATGGATCCGCACCAGGATATCCGCGCCCGCTTCCGCGGACAGGATCGCCCGTTCGCTGTTCGCAATATCCACGTCGTGCGTCTCGCGGACCATATAGACATCATAACCCCGTTTCAGGAGTTCTTCCTTCAGTTTCAGCGCCACCTGCAGATTGAGTTCATACTCATAGAGACCGGAAGTCCGCCCGTGCGTGCCGGATGCCACCTTTGCCTTCGTCTCCCGGGCGCCGGGGCCGATCGGCTCCTGCTCGCTGTTGCCGTGCGCCTGATGGCCGGCGTCGATCGCGACCATATGGCCGTTCTTCGGCGTTTCGGTCGGCGTCGGTTCCGGAGTCGGCGTCGGTGTGGGCGTCGGCGTCTCCGTCGGCGCTGCCTCTTCTTCCGAGGATTCTTCCTCCGCGCCCGATCCCTGCGAATTCCTCTCCGCCCGTTCGGCTTCGCGCGCGGCCTCTTCCTCGGCAAGCCGCGCCGCTTCCGCGGAACGCTCCGCCTCGATCGATTCGGACGCGGCCTTTTCCGCCGCCTGCCGCGCGGCCTCCTGCGCCCGGATGTTCTTTATAAGATAGAAAGCCATCGAACCCGCCAGGCTGAGGACCAGCAGCAGAAGGATCGCCAGAAGGAGCGGGTACTGTTTCTTTTTCTTCTTTTTCTTGCTCATGCGGTGTCTCTTTCCTTATCTATTCTGATTGTGCGATGCTGCATGCTTCGC
>JAFOIS010000315.1 GCA_017420605.1 Lachnospiraceae bacterium
AAGATGCATGAGGTATATCTGATCCTGGATGCGGAGGATCCGTCCTCTGCGCAGATCACGGCCGTCGTGGACGACGACCCGGTCGCGAGGATCTATTTTGACGACGTCGACGTCAAAGTTACTTTCGGAGAAGCGGAATCGGACGCGAGGGCGGAAGCGTGGATGCACTCGCCGGTCTATCCGGAGGCCCGTACCGCGTGGGATGATTCGGACATTTTCGTCTTCAATTCCGTTTTCCTGCCGGGATATGGCGAGGACGTGATCCCGTTCCCGCCGTTTGCAAGTTATGCGCTCCTGCTCAACGATCAGGATTTCGTCCTTGAGGATCAGGTGGTGATGCGCGATCCGCATGCGACGGAAGACGACGTAAAGGATTATGCCGCGCTGCTGGAAGAGAACGGATTTGAGAAGACGGAAGAGGACGGAGAGACGTTCTACCGCCGTCTGCTGCGGGAGGAGACGAAGTGCTACACCTCGGTCGCTCTGGCATATAACAACGGCATGGACCTTATTGCGCGGAAGCATTACGATTTCCCGACGTATGACGGTCTTGGCGCGGTCAACGAGAAAATCGCGGAACGCAATTACCGGGCGCTTCCGGAAACGGACGTGCTGACGGATCTCCATGCGACCGACAGGGCCAGTGAATCGACGGAATCCTGGCTGTACTTCTACACGTATGATATGATGCTTTACGTCGATGCGCACTTTGATGATTACGAAGCGGCGGTCGGATATCTTGATGCGTATGCCGCGGAACTGCAGGAAAAGGACGGCTACACGCCGGTCTATGTCATCGACGAGGAAGACGGCGAGATCGATTACTACAATTCTCCGGACGGTTCGCAGTCGTTCCGGTATCATTTCAGCGAAGAGGATGAGCAAACGGTGACGCTCCTCTTTAAGGCGGAACAGTTCGTGACGGCACCGGAGGCCGAAGCCCGCCTTGCGGAGGCAGGATTCCCGGCGATCGATCTTGCCGCAGCCGATTCCCTGCGCGATCACACGAAGTTCTACAAAACGCAGTACGGTCTTACCTATAAGACGGTACTGACGATCTCGCTGCCGTTCGAGTCCTCGGAGAAAGCGGAGGCGTTCCTTGACGAGTATGTCGCCGCGCTGGAGGAAGAGGACTTCCTGAGAATGCCGCCCTCGGACATGGGCTCGAACAAGAATAACGCTTATATCGCGGAAGAAGCCGGCCTGGCCGTAGGTTTTGATTATTTCCCGGCCGATGAAACGAATGAAAAAGCGTGTGTGTACTTCGACTTCAGGGCCGAGTGAAAGACCGCCGAAGCTGCGGAGAAGTGATAGATGCTGAAGAATGCCCGGCAGGGCGTCACGGAGGATCGGATCATGAAGAAAAACAATGCGAAAACGTATATCGGGATCGTCATCGCTGCGATCCTGGCGCTGCTGCTGGCCAATCCGGGCTGGCTGCCCCTGCCGGATGACCTCAGGGCGGCGGTTCTGAAGACCGAACAGGAGAACCTTCTTTTCCAGAACGACGCGCATGCCACGATCGCGCAGCTGATCACCCTGGTGCTGGCCGTTCTGCTGGTCTGGCTCATTTACCAGGTCCTGAAGCTGATCCTGAATGCCCTCGCGAAGCGGGGCGGCAGGACGCAGACGGTCGTGAATCTGATCACCGGTCTTCTGAAATATGTGGCGGTGATCGCGGCGGTCGTCTGGGGGCTCAGCATCCTCGGCGTAAACGCGACGGCAGTGCTGGCCGGCGTCGGCATCGTAGGCCTGATACTGGGGTTCGGGGCGCAGAGCCTGATCGAAGATATTATCACCGGCGCGTTTATCATTTTCGAAAACCAGTACAGCGTCGGGGATATCATCATTCTGGATGATTTCCGCGGTACGGTCCGCAGCATCGGCGTCCGGACGACGGTGATCGAAGATGCCGGCGGAAACCTGAAGGTCGTGAACAATTCCGATATCCGCAATTTCCAGAACCGTTCCCGGAACAATTCTGTCGCGCTGTGTACGGTATCGGTCTCTTACGGCACCGACCTGCGGAAACTGGAGGCGCTCCTTACGGAAAAGCTTCCGGATCTTCTTGCACAGCATCCGGACCTGTATCTGTCCGCGCCGCGGTATCTGGGTGTGGACGCTTTGGCTGACAGCGGCGTGGACCTCAAGTTCGTGGTCAGTACGACGGAAACAAACGTCTTCTCGGCGCAGCGTATGCTGGCCAGAGACATCAAACTGCTCTTCGACGATAACGGCGTGGAGATCCCCTTCCCGCAGGTCGTTCTGCATCAGGGAAAAGACTGAAGCCCCCCCTCCGGATCGGGGCAGAGAAAAGCCGCTGCGGCCTGCAGCGGTTTTTCTATATACGTAAGAACGTTCGCATGACGATCAGATCGGATGTGGATCTTCTCAGACGCCGGACCGGATCATGGCGCCGTCTTCCCAGCGGACCGACCATATATTCTGTGAAAGAAGGGCGGAGATCCCTTCGGTATCCGCGGTGTCCGCAATAAAGTACTGCGAAGCGCACAGCGCGAGATCGCCTGCGGTATGCGAATCCGAGATGAGGATAAGCTCCGGCAGGGCAGTCTTTGGCATACCGTCCGCCGGATCGGTGAAGGCGGATGTTACGCGGCCGTTCCGCCAGGTATAATAGCGGTCCGCATACCCCCGGTCGGTCAGCGGATAACTGTAGATCGCGGCGGAAGCGAACGGCTTTGCAAAGTGCAGTTCCGTATCTGTATAGAGATGCCCGTCTTTCCGGTAATAGAGAGTCATCGTGTAGTCATTTCCGCTGCTGTCAAGGCACCGCGTAAAGCCGTCATGACTCGTAAGGAGCCCCTTCGTATACCCGTGCTCCGCAAGGACGCCGGCGATCTGGTCCACGATGAACGCGTTTTTCATCCAGTAGAGGTCCAGATACGCTGTGATGCCGTATTCCTCTGCAAAGGCTTTGTATTCGTCCGATACATGAAGGCAGGCCTCCCCGTTATCAAAGAGTTCGACCGTAACGTGCGCCGGATCGTTCGCGAACGCCGCGGCGCTGTGGAAGAATTCCGCGGTCTCTGCGTTCTCAAGCGGATCGAAGGCGGCGGCTTCCGTGTCGTCCGCGCTGAAGAACAGGTCGTCGAGGACCCGGTAGACGGGTGCAAGGTAAATATGGCGGCTTCCGGCGGAAATACAGCGCGAGAGCGCGTCAAAGAGGACCGGGTCGATCGCAAGGCGCGTCTCCGGAGAGGAACTGAGGTCGTACAGATTGATCCTGCCGTCGAAATGCATCAGGGGATGGAAGATCTCAAAAGCGTCCTTTGCCGCCTGCGTATAGAGGATCGTCAGCGCTTTCCGGTCGGCCGTGGAAACGCCCGTAAGGTCATACCGGAAGGTAAGTTCTCCCGCGGCGGTATATCCGGAAGCAGAATCGGCAGAGATCTCACTCATACCCTGCGGACCGCGCAGAAGGTGCGTCAGGGCGTAGCCGAAAGAGACCAGCATGACGATAATCAGCAGCACGACGAGAACGAGCCTCCGTTTCGGGGCTCGTTCTGATAATTCAATGCGTTCGACCGGCGGCGGTACGTTCTGCGTACGGTCCGGTGCTCTCCGTTCTTTTGCCATGTTCCGCCTGTGCTACAGAATCGATATGATGAGCAGGATACCGAAGATGAGGACGATGGCCGCGATGAGTCCGAGACCGATCAGTGCTCCCTTCCGGCACTGCTTATAGTTCCGGATGTAGTTATGTTTCCGGAAAATGAAAGCGCCAATGAGTCCGAGGATGGGCAGGAAGAAGGACAGCACGGCAAGCCAGACGTTGCCGGTGTCGTGCAGCGGCGTATCCAGGATATATTCGCCGCTTGTAAGCGATACCTCCTCCGACTTGCGCTGCTTCTCACGTTCGGCTTCCTCTTCTTCGGTGAGGATGGTGATCGAACGGACGACCTTGCCCGCTTCGCGGATCGCCTTGTATTCCTCGATCTCTTTCTTGTTGCCGTATACATAGTGATCGTGGCCGATGTTCACCAGCTCCGGCTTGTCTTCGCTGTAGTCGTGGATCGACGGATCGTAGGTATAGAGCGCTTTGTGCTTCTCGAGCTTCGGATCCGGGATCGGGATCGCGGAGATAAGAGAGTGCGTATACGGATGCAGCGGGAAGTCGAAGAGCTCCTCTGTCGGCGCGATCTCGACGATATTGCCCTTGTAGATAACGCCGATATGGTCGGAAATATACCGGACGATCGAAAGGTCGTGCGCGATGAAGAGGTAGGTGACGTCGCGATCCGCCTGGAACTTCTTCAGCAGGTTCAGGACCTGGGCACGGATGGAAACGTCCAGCGCGGAGATCGGTTCATCCGCGATGACGAGCTCGGGTTCCATGACCATGGCGCGCGCAAGGCCGATCCTCTGGCGCTGGCCGCCGGAGAATTCGTGCGGGTACCGGGTCAGGTGCTCGGGCAGAAGGCCGACTTCTTCGATCATGGTCTCGACCTTGCGGACGCGGTCCGCTTCATTTTCGAAGAGGTTGAAGTTGTAAAGCCCTTCGGAAATGATATAGTCGACCGTCGCGCGTTCGTTCAGGCTCGCCGCGGGATCCTGGAAGACCATCTGGATGTTGCGGATCACTTCGCGGTCAAGGCTCTTCGGAATATCGCCGGAGATCCGGACGCCCTTGTAGAGGATCTCGCCGGCGGCGCACGGATTCACGCGGATCACCGCGCGGCCGACCGTGGTCTTGCCGGAACCGGATTCGCCGACGAGCGAGAAGGTCTCGCCCTTCATGATGTTGAAGCTGGCGTCTTTGACGGCCCTGACGGCGTTGTCGCCTTTGCCGAAGGTAATGTCTACGTGTTTGACCTCCAGGAGGATCTCCTTCCCGGTCGCAGGATCGATCGGGCCGTGCTCCGGAAGATGGGCTGCCGTACTTGCCGCCGCTTTCTTCTCTTTACTCATAGATCTTCCTCCTCAAGGTGATAAGTCTTCAGAAGCTTTCCGTGGATGTCCCGGATAATGGCCGGTTTTTCCGTCTTCGGCGCGCGCGGGTCAAGGAGCCACGTTTTCGCGAAGTGCGTTTCGGAGACCTGGAACATCGGCGGTTCTTCGAGTGTGTCGATCTTCAGGCAGTACGGGTTGCGCGGAGCGAACGCGTCGCCGGTGATCTTGTTGTACAGCGAGGGCGGCGTGCCGGTGATCGAATACAGTTTCGTGTCGCGCTCCGCAAGCTGCGGGAGCGAGGAGAGCAGCGCCCATGTGTAGGGGTGCTTCGGGTCGTAGAAGACTTCCTCGACCGTGCCGATTTCGATCAGCTGGCCGGCGTAGAGCACGCCGACGCGGTCGGCAACGTTCGCGACGACGCCGAGGTCGTGCGTGATGAATACGATCGTGTAGTTCAGTTCACGCTGCAGATCTTTGAGAAGCTTGAGGATCTGGGCCTGGATCGTAACGTCCAGGGCGGTCGTCGGCTCGTCGCAGATCAGGATCTTCGGCTGGCAGGAGAGCGCGATCGCGATAACGATACGCTGCCGCATGCCGCCGGAGTACTGGAACGGATAGTCGTCGTAACGGTTTTCGGCGTTCGGGATACCGACCTTCTTCATCATGATGATCGCGCGTGAACGGGCCTCCGCCTCGGAGACGTTCTGGTGCTTCATGATAATGGAGCTGATCTGCTTGCCGATCGTCATGATCGGGTTGAGCGACGTCATCGGGTCCTGAAAGACGGTGGCGATCCGGCTGCCGCGGATCTGGCTCCAGTCCTCGGCGTATTTGATCTTGGCGACGTTGAGGATGCAGCGGCCGTGCAGGGTATCGCCTTCCTCGTCGATATAGCGTACGTGGAGCGCCGCGTCTTCAAAGAGCTTCGCGCGTACTTCCGGATCATGGAGATCGGCGCCCATCTTCATGCCGTCGCGGCAGATCGCGACAAGTTTTTTGATGGTTTGCAGACGTTTACTGAGCACGTAGCGGCCGACGGTAAGGTAGATCTCCTTCGCAAGCAGCGTGCACAGCGCCTTCAGATCGTCGTCCGGCGCTTTCTTCGTTTCTTCCGCGTACCGGCTCTTCAGCGCGGCCATCTTGCTGTTCCAGGAATCCTGATAGGCGGTATCGTGCGCAAGCGCGTCCTTATGCTGTTTGATCAGCGCCTCTTTGTCCGCCTCCGCCTTTTTGACCGCAGTCTCAAGGCCGGCGATCTTTTCGTTGATCTCTTTGATCTTGTCTTTTTCGTTCTTCGGATCGAACGTCTGACGGAGGTTCATCGCCTCGGTCTTCTGGTAATTCAGCTCATGGATCTCGCCTTCGATCTTCTCCGATTCCTCGTCGGAGAGGGTGCCGCGGGCTTTCTTCTCGGCTTCGAGTTCCGCCATCTGCTTCCAGGTCTGCGCGCCGTAGGTGAGCGGCGCCGTCGCAAGGAGCTTCTTTTCCGTGTCGGCAAGAAGACGGCGGCCGACGCTTCCGAGCGTGACGTTCGTTTCGGCCAGCTGGTCGTCGTTGAAAATGACCGAGCCGTTCGCGATGAAGCCGTTGGAATCGAGCATGCCGGCAAAGGTCTTTGTGAAGACGGATTTGCCGGAGCCGGACTCGCCCACGATCGCGATGGATTCATTTTCGTAGATGTCGAGGGTAATCCCGCGGATCGCGGTCAGGATACGGCCGCGGACGCGGAATTTGACTTCCAGATCTTTAACGGATAATAAAACTTTTCTGTCGTCCATGCTTTCCTCCCCCTTACATATGTGTTCTCGGGTCGGACGCGTCGCCGAGGTTCTGGCCTACGACGTAGAGCACGACCGTGATGATGGAGGCGATAACGACCGGCGACCAGAATTCAAACTGCCAGCCGGGGGTGAGCATGGAGTTTTCCGCCTGGTAAATGAGGCGGCCGAGCGACATGTCGGACATACCCATGCCGATGTAGCTTAAGAACACTTCGTAGGAAATGTAGGACGGGATCTCGGTCGCGGCAAGCGTTACAATGACGGACGTCATGAACGGCATGATGTTTCGGACCGCGATCCGTGTGATCGGCGTCCCGAGGCACCGGGAGGCCAGGTTGTATTCCCGGTCGCGGATGATGATGACCTGCGTCCGGATGAAGTAGGCGATGAACAGCCACCCGGTGACCGTCAGCGCGAAGACCATGGTCCAGAAGCCTGCCGAGAAGATCAGGACGAGGACGGAGATGAAGAGGATGTACGGCACGTTGCCGATGATGTTGTACACCTCGGTCATCACGAGGTCGACCTTCTTTGAGAAGCCCCACATCGCGCCGATCAGCGTTCCGAGCGTCAGGTTGATGGCGGCGCAGATGAACGCCATCGTGATCGAAATACGGGAACCGAACCAGACGGCGTCAAACGTGGACTGGCCTGACGCGCCTGCGCCGAGGATCCAGTGGATGTTCTTTCCGAACAGCTTCATGGCAGCGCTCGGAAGAAGGTGCTTCGCCGACGCGTTCATCAGGTTGGCGTACGGATTGTAGTCCGTGAGCGCCGGGTAGATGTAGGTGAATGCCAGGATGATGGCAAACAGCGAGAGGATGATGATGTTGATCTTCTTGCGGAAGAACACACGGAAAACGGACCGCCAGTAGGAGTACCGCGGGGCCGTGATCTTTTCGGATTCCAGATCGCTGTGGCTGACCGGGGAGAAAAGCTCTTCGTCGGTCAGGACGGGCTGCGTATTGGTTTTCTTGTTTTCCATATCCGTCACCTCGCCTTGGATGTAAAGGAGATCCGCGGATCGACCATGCTCATCAGGATATCGCCCAGGATGATGGATACCACGGACAGGCAGGCGTAGAACAGCGTTACGCCTACGATGACGCCGTTATCGTAGAAGTTGATCGCCTTCGTAAGCAGGTTGCCGGCGCCGGGAACGACGTACACGCGTTCTGTGATGATCGCGCCGACCATCGCGCCGAGGATACTGGCCGGAATGCCGTGGACGATCGGGATGATCGAGTTCTTCAGGATGTGATTGGTGAAGATCTCACGCTCGGAAAGACCGCCGGAACGGGCGAATTTCACGTAATCGGAGTTCATCTGGTCGATCATGTAGCGGCGAAGCCACATCATAAGGTTCGCGATCGACGGAAGCGCGAGCGAAACGATCGGCAGTACATACATCAGCTTCGTCGCGTGCTCCATGTCGAAGGTCGTCGGAAGACCGAGGTTATAGCCGATGGCCTTGAACAGGAAGATGTAAGCAAGGGACGGAACGGCGATGATGAAGACGATGTAGACCGTGCCGATCTTGTCCACGAGCTTGTCCTTTTTCTGCGCCATCCAGATCCCGAGCGGAATGCCCAGGAAATACGCCATGAGCGTGGCGATGATGCCGATCACGAAGGAGTAGCCGATCTTGGAGAGACCGCTCTTGACTGTGATGACGCCGGTGTAGTCATCGGAGAAGCGCGCGATGTTGACGGCGCTGGCTTCCCGGGAACCCTGGATATAAACGGCGCTGTGCAGATCGTCTGCGCTGATCTCGGTAAGACTTGTCGGATATGTGATCTCAGAGCGTACATAGGAGCCCTGGGAAGCGTTCATAGTCTGAAAAACGTCCACGCCCTGGTTTACACTGTAACTCTTGCCCAGGTTGATCGTAACAAGATTCTGATGGACGAACGGGAATTTCGAATTGCAGTAGAGCAGATATTTATGCCGGGTCCCGTTGCCGACAATGGCGGGCGAGAATTTTCCGCCGTATACAGGGTCGTGCAGCGTAAAGGAAAGACCGCGCTTTCCGACGTCGCCCTGCGCATAGTGGATATTGTCCACTTCGATCAGGCCCGCAAAATACTTCAGCATGCGGCCCAGAAGCGGTTTGTTTTTAAAGGCGAAGAGCTGCTGCGCACCGCCGGGCGCGACTTTCCTGCCGGACATGACGGCTGCGAGCCGTTTGACCGTGTAGCCCTTCGATTCATAGTACTGCGTGAATTTCTGTACGTACTCCTTAACGGCTTTCGGATCCTCGGAGGACTTCTTCTCGATCGCGGCGACTTCGGTCCGCTTCGCGTCGGAGATCTCCCCTGAGGAGACGAGTGCCTGGAGATACTCGGTGTAAGGAACGTAATCCAGGTAACCGAATTCCTTCCAGCGCCGGTACTGATAGACGGTTTTGGCGTTGTTGCCCAGATTGGTATAAGTGGGATCCTGCGCGAAGATGAGCTGCTTATCCATCAGAGAGTAGATCAGTACCATAACGATACCGACAACGATGACGATGGAGACGAGACCGTGCAGGATTCGCCGGAGCAGATATTTTCCCATGACTGCCTTCCGCTTGTTTAGAAATGAAAGAGGGGAACGGCGGGAATCCGCCGTTCCCCATCCCTTAGAAGCATGTTGCCTTTTGCCGCGTTAAGCGGCCGGGGAATTAATAGATGCCGAGGGCCTTGACCATATAGCCGGCATAGTCGGCCTGCATGGTGTCAAGGTAGGTCTGCGGATCGCCGTAGTCCGGGCCCCAGCCGGAGAGGTCGCAGATATCGAAGTTGGCTTCGTAACCTGTGCCGTAGTAATAGCCGGCATAGTACCAGTCATCGGAGGTCGGGCAGTCGACCTTGTTGACAATGATGAGGTTGCCCGTCGCGGACTCGACGCTCTGCTTGAAGGCTTCGCCGCGGTTCGCGTAAACTTCGGAACCGGAGAAGACCGGGAGGTCGACGTAGATCGGGTTCTTTTCGTTGATCTTGACACCGGCTTTGCCGAGTTCTTCGATCGCGATCTTCAGTTCGGCCTGGGCAGCTTCCGGATTGTACCAGCCGTCAAAGCCGGAGGAAGCGCCGATGCCGCCTTCCATCGTCGGATCCCAGACCTTCGCGGTGATGCCGTCGGCATCGAGCTGCGCCTGGACGATCTCGCCGTAGAAGGTGCCTGCCGGGAAGGTCGTCGCCGTGCCGTTGATATCGATCGTGGTATCTTCGGTCAGGAAGACGAAGTTGCCGGGCGTGTAGGAGTTGATCAGCGAGTTGTACTTCAGTTCTTCGCCGACACCCTGCGCGTTGTAGGCGCCGCGGTCAAGGCTCATAAGGAGCGCGCGGCGGAAGTGCACGTTCTGCATCGCGGCAAGCGTACGCTCAGCCTGGGCGACCGTCTTCGTGGAAACAGCGGCGGTATTGTCGTTGAAGTTCGAGAAAGCGTAACGGTTGACGTTGAAGAAGCCCATGAAGGAAGTGGCGTTCGTCGCGGAAACATATGCGTGACCTTCGAAGAGACCGTCCTTCTTGGCCTGCTCAAGCGAGGAGCCCGTAAGACCGCAGCCGGCGATCTTCTCAGCCTTCGCGTCGTTGTAGTTCTTCAGCGCGTCGGTGCCGTCGTTGTAGTACCAGGTCATGGACTTGATGTTGGTGTTTTCAGCATTCCAGTAGTTCTCGGCAGCCTTGAAAACGATCGTGTTTTCAGCGGTCGCGTTGGTGACGACGAACGGGCCGTTGTAAGCGATGTTGTCCGGAGTCTTGCCGTAGGTGTAATCGGAAGCTTCGTCATCGTATTCTTCGCCGAACTTACCGCCCTGGGAGACGTAGTATTCGCGGCTCATCGGAGCGAAAACGCTGTAGCCGAGCATCGTCATGAAGAACGGGCACGGAGCAGCCAGCGTGTATTCCAGCGTGTGGTCGTCGATCGCCTTGACGCCGACCGTCGAGAAATCGGTGGTCTCACCCGCCATATAGGCATCCGCACCGGCGATGTTGCAGCCGTCCGGGCCGACAAGGTATTCAAGACCGCCCGCAGCGTCAAGCATGTGCTGCATGCCCGCGACCCAGTCATCAGCCTTGAGGTCAGCGACCTTACGGCCCTGGCTGTCGGTCCAGATGACGCCTTCACGGATCTTGAAGGTGTACTTGAGGCCGTCGGCGGAAACTTCCACGGAAGTGGCAAGCGCCGGCTGCTGGACGTTTTCCATATCGTATTCATACAGGCCGTCGTAGGTCTGGATGATCTTTTCGGAGTCGGCTTCCATGGAGGTCGCCAGGACGTCCCAGGTGTTCGGATCAGAGGTGTAGCCCATGTTGTACTCATCGTTCAGTTCATAGCCCTTGGAAGCAAGGTAATCCTTTACCCACTGCTCATAGGTGCCGGTGCCGATGAGTTCGCCCCATTTGGCGCGCATCTCGTTGACCTGGTCAAGCGGCAGGAAGTCGCCCTTGACGATGATCGCGGAGTGATAACGCTCATTGTCGGAGCCCCACAGCGTGGAGTTGATCGTACGCGGCGCGACGCGGGAGATCGCGTAGTTGCCGCCGCGGCTCTGCAGCGGGATCATGATAGCGGAGCCGAGCATCTTGCCTTCCGCGACAGCCATCAGGGCATAACGCTTGCTGAGCTCGTCCTGCTCTTTGTACTGCTTCGCCTCTTCGTAGATGCTGGCGAATTCGCCCAGGACCTGCTCGTAGACCTTCGCGGACTCATCGTCGTAGGTCTCCGGGTTGTAGCGGGCCGCTTCCGGATCGTTGGCCAGGGTGGTGTCCTTCTTGCTCTTGCCGCAGGCGGCCAGAGAGAACGCCATCACGAGCGCGAGAACGACACACAGAAGCCTGGTGAGTTTCTTGTTCATCGTTTCTTTTTCCTCCCTTATAAGAAAAAATAAAATAGTTTCTCCCTCAGCTGCCCTTTGCATCTGCGGGACAGTTCACAAAAGAACAGTGGCTGCCGCGTGATTTCACGCTTTAATCCGTTGAAAGGCCGCGGCGGCTGTTCCTCTTCAACACAAAACCCAAACTGTCATGATGACTCAGGCAGTCTGGAAAGTGCGTTCTATTTATTATAGCACGAGTTTTTCGAATGACAATCTTTTTTCGTTTTCCGAATGAATTTTTCATAGTACGGAGCGGAATGCCGATTCTGCGGCGTTTTTTGAACGGAATAATGTATTTTTCACAACGGCGGACCATTTCGTAGAAGATTTATCATTGTGATTCTGTTATACTATACAAGATATCGAAAAAGCTGTTCGGGAATACGGTACGGGAAATAAAATGACAGGCGGCGCGGATAACAGACTGACGATGGATCCTTCGGGATTTGTGCTCCTCTCCGAGCATATCCCGCATATCATACAGGAGATCCGGTATTATTCCACCTATAACTTCATCGGCGAGCGGATCGACGG
>JAFOIS010000316.1 GCA_017420605.1 Lachnospiraceae bacterium
CGATCGCTGAAAAGTGCGGTATTCCGGCCGAAGCCGTCTTCATTTCCTGCACGCATACGCATACCGGACCGTTCATCGATAAAAACGCGGATAACGCGCTCGTCGCCGAGTACACCGAATGGGTCCGGAAACGCTTCGAGGACGCGGCGATCTATGCCGTCCTTGACCTTGCGCCGGCCCGGATGGGCTTCGGCACGGGGATCGCCCCGAAGGTCGCGTTCATCCGCCGCTACGTCATGAAAGACGGCACGGTACGCACGAATCCCGGCGTCGGCAACCCCGATATCGTCCGTCCCTTAGGAGAACCCGACGAACGGTGCCACGTGCTCCGCTTTGACCGTGAAGGGAAAGACAGTATCGTGCTCGTCAATTTCGGAAATCATCCGGATACGGTCGGCGGTTCGAAGATCTCCGCGGACTGGCCGGGTTTTGTGCGCAGAAAGGTCGAACATTCTCTCGAGCATGTAAAATGCCTTTTCTTCAACGGCGCCCAGGGCGACGTCAACCACGTCAACGTCCATCCGCAGGGCGGGGATCTCAACGATATGTTCATGGACTTCGACGACGTCTCCCGCGGCTACGGCCACGCAAGGCACATCGGCAACGTCGTGACCGGCGCGGTCCTTCAGGTCTTCGACAAGGTCGCATACCGCGACGTCTGCAATGTACGGTTCCGAATGAAGACCGTGCGCGTCCCCTCCAATATGCCCCGGCCGGAAGACGTCCCGGCCGCCCGGAAGATCAAAGAGCTCCACGACGCCGGACGGGATGACGAGATCCCGTATACCGGCATGATGCTGACGACCGTCGTTGCGGAGGCGGAGACAAGGGTAAAGCTCGAGCATGGCCCCGAAGCCTTTGAAATGCCGCTTTCCGCCGTCTCGATCGGCGATATCGCGCTGATCGGACTGCCCGGCGAGCCCTTCACCGGCATCGGCCGCGCCCTGAAGGAAAACACCTCCTTCTCCGCCGTGCTGCCCTGCTGCATCACGAACGGCGGCGAAGGTTATTTTCCGATGATGGACGCCTATGAAGAAGGCGGCTACGAAGCGAGAAGCTCGCGCTTTAAAGCCGGCGTCGCGGAATACCTTATCAGGGAAGGCAATCAGCTTCTGGACGAACTGGCGGAATAACACGCCGGGATCCGGAAGCATTGCATATGCAACCCGCAACATGCCGGGGGCCTGTCCCGGCACAAAGCAGCACATGAAAGGATGGAAACTATGAAAAAGACACTGGCACTGCTCCTTGCGCTTATCATGGCACTGAGCCTTGCGGCCTGCGGCGGCGCTCCGGCGGCTTCTTCGGAAGCGGGAAATGAACCGGCGGCGGAATCACAGCAGGAATCCAAAGAGGAATCCAAGGAAGAATCCTCCGCGCAGCCCGCATCTTCGGAAGAAGCGGAACCGGCGGCGGAAGAAGGACCGATCGAGATCAATTTCGTAGCCGCGCAGTATTCGGACGCGACGGAGGCGTATATGCGCAAGGTCGTCGAAGCCTACGAAAAAGAGCATCCGAACGTCAAGATCAATCTGGAAGTCATCGGCTGGGACAGCATCTCCACGACCGTCAATACGCGCGTCGCGAACAAGCAGGCTCCGGACCTTTACAACGGCGGCTCCGCAGGCGAATACATCGAAGACGATTTCCTGTATAAGCCCGAAGACATCCTCTCCGACGAACTGATCGCAGACTTCTACCCGACCTTCTGGAAGAACAACATCGTTCCGGGTCTCGGCGAAGTCTATCAGATCCCGTACGTCGCGTCGGTCCGCGCGCTCTACTGCAACAAGAAGATCATGGACGAAGTCGGCGTGAAGCCGCCGAAGACCTGGGACGAAGTCCGCGACGTCTGCGCGAAGATCCATGACTTCTATAACGGCGACGTTTACGCGTGGGGCATCGACGCTTCCTCGACCGAAGGCCAGACGACCGTCGCTTACTACTGCTGGAGCAACGGCGGCGGCTACGTCGACGCGGACGGCAACTATATCCTCAACTGCCCGGCAAACGTCGAAGGCTTCACCTACATGAAGGAGCTCTACGACAACGGCTGGACGAACGAGAACCCGACCTCCGAAACGCGCGACGACCTGCAGAAGCTCGTTGCCGCCGACAAACTGGCGATGCTCGTGACGGCCTGCTTCTTCCCGGCGCTCTATCCGGACACCGAGCTCTACATCTCGGATATCCCGTATAACGACAAGACCCAGTCCTCTTCCTCCACGCTGGCCGTGCAGGACGCGCTGATCTTCTTCAACGAGAACGCGAAGGCGACGACGGACTCTCCGGAAAAGCTGGCGGCGATCGCCGATTTCTGCGATTACTTCTATGCGCCGGAAAACTACACGCCGTTCATGATCCAGGAAGGCCTGCTTCCGGCCACGATCTCCGGCGCGGAGAAGCTCGCGCAGGACGATCCGGAAAAGGCTGCCTATATGTCGGTCCTCGAAGGCGGCAAGTTCTACGCAAGGAGCAAACCGAACTGGAAAGACTGCTCGACGAGCTGCGCGGACGCGGCGCAGAACGTCCTGACGGGAATGCAGACGCCGCAGGAAGCGCTCGACGAAGCGCAAGCTGTGGTGCAGGAGTAACCGTATTTTTCCCATCAAGGCGGTACGGGGCTTGCCCCGTACCGTCATGATTTTTCCGGGGAAAATGCTTCCCGCCGGCCATTTTCCGGCCGTATGAACGGAGTAAAAGAATGGATGCAAGAATCAGAAAGAAACCCGGCATCGCAAGGTTTGAGGCTTACCTCTGGATGCTGCCGACACTGACCCTGGTATCGGTCTTCGTCCTGTTTCCCGTGCTCGAGTCCGTGTACATGAGCTTTTCCAAAGTCTCGAAGGCGGGGATCATCAAGAGCTTCGGAACGCTCGACAATTTCCGCTACGTCCTCAAGCAGCCCGTGTTCCCGCGGGTGATCGTCAACACGGTCGTCTGGACCGTTCTCATCGTCCTCATCAGCATCGTGATCAGCATTACCCTCGCGATCGTGCTGAACGAGCGGTTCCATCTCCGCCGGATCACGAGGACGATGCTGCTCTTCCCGTGGGCGACCTCCGGATTTATTACCGCCTGCGTGTGGAAATACGCGCTGGATTACCAGTACGGTTCCGTCAATGCCCTGCTTATCCGCTCCGGACTCGTGAAGAAAAACATCAACTTTCTCGGGAACGCGGATTCCGCGTTCGCCTGGCTCATCTTCGTCGGCGTCTTCGTCACGGTCCCTTTCATGACGTTCACGCTGCTTTCCGGCCTGCAGAGCATTTCCGTGGATTATTACGAGGCCGCGACCATCGACGGCGCCGGCTTCTGGGACAAGCTCTTTAAGATCACGCTCCCGCTGCTCCGCCCGGCGATCAACGTCACGATCGTTCTTAACGTCATCTACTGCTTCAACTCGTTCGTCTTCGTCCACACGATCACCGGCGGCACGCCGGCCCACCGGACGGATACGATCATGACCTACCTCTACTGGATGGCGTTCAGCAAGGGCAACTACGGGGCTGCGGCGGCCATCTCCGTGATCGGCTTTATCGTGCTTCTGATCTTCTCGGTCATTTACATGAACGTCCAGATGAAGGAGGAGACAGCATGAATGTGAACTACTCCAAATGGTTCCGGGCAGCGCTTTACATCATTGCGGCCATTACCTGCCTCATTATCCTCTATCCGTATGTCGTGATGTTCTTCTCCTCGGTGAAGGGGATGGACGAGATCTACCGGATCCCGGGCACGCTCCTGCCGGAGAAATGGAACCTCTCCAACTACCTGACGGTATGGAAGCACATCCCGCTCGGCTATTATTTCCGGAATTCCGCGATCGTCGCGTGCGGCGCGACGGCGCTTTCGATCACCTGCGCGATCCCGACCGGCTACGCGCTCGCGAGAATGAACTTCCCGGGCAAAAAAGGCTTCATGCAGTTCATCATCATTACCCAGATGTTTGCCCCGGTCGTCCTTCTGGTCGGTATCTACAAGATCATGATGACGTTCCATCTGACCAACAGCCTCTTCGGACTCATCCTGCTCATCGCCGCCTTCAACCAGGCGTTTTCCTCCTGGCTCCTTTCCGGGACCTTCGCGACGATCTCGCGGGAACTGGAGGAAGCGGCGACGATCGACGGATGCACGCGGCTCCAGGCCGTGATCCGGGTCATCATCCCGCTCGCCGCGCCCGGAATCGTGACGGCGGTCATCCATGCGTTCATCGGTGCGTGGAACGAGTATACGCTGACGCTCGTTCTCATCAGCGATACCTACAAGAAGTCCCTGAACGTCGGGATCCGGGCGTTTTTCGGCTATACGAACGTGGAATGGTGGTATGTGTTCACCTGCTCGCTCCTTACGACGCTGCCGATCCTCCTGCTCTTCCAGGCGATCGACAAATACATCGTGGGCGGCCTCACCGCGGGCGGCGTGAAAGGATAAGATCCTTCTCTTTAAAAACGGAGGTCCGGCTTTCTGCCGGGCCTCCGCATTTTTTGATCCGTTTCTTTTTCAGTCGAGATACCCTTCGCGTCCCTTTACGCCGAACCGCTCTTCCAGCTGGTGGAGCATGTCGTCGGTGATGGTCTGCCGGATCGGAAGGTGCGCGATCTTCATGTAGATCCCGGCCGCCTTCTCCGCCGTCTCGATGAGGCCGAAGGTCTCGTCGAGATCTTTCCCGGCGCCGTAGATACCGTGCTGCGCCCAGACGACGAGGCGCGCCGTCTTCATCTTCTCCGCCGTGGCTTCGCCGATCTCGTTGGTGCCGCAGAGCATCCAGGGCAGGACGTTTACGCCTTCCGGGAACACGACGATGCACTCGGTCTCCATCTGCCAGAGCGTGCGGGTGAATTCCCGCTCATCCAGCGAATGGACGTAGGTCATCGCCAGAAGATTGTCCGGATGGCAGTGCATGATGATCCGGTTCGCCGGGTCGACGGCAAGACGTGATACATGGCTCATCATGTGGGCCGGGAATTCGCTCGTGAATTTCCCGCCGTCGGTGTAGCCCCACAGAAGCTCCGCCGTGCCGCCGCAGTCGGCGATGCGTACGATGCCGAGGTTGACGTCCGGCGCATACTGCACGTTCTTGAAATACTTGCCCGTACCGGTCACGAGGAAATACTTCCCGTCGAGCTCAGGCGCGGAAAAGCCGGTAGGGATACTGCGGATCACCTGATCCGTATCGAGATATTCCTTAACTTCCGCTTCGTCAAGCAGCATGCTGATGTTGCCGCCGTTGCGCTCGTCCCAGCCGTGCGCATACATGTTCGTCGTCGTGCGGATCATTTCCTCCATGAAGGGGGCGTTCAGGATGTTTTTCATACTCGTTCCTCCAGTACGTTCTTTTCGTAGTTTTCGATCTCTTTAAACCATGCGCCGTCTTCGGGCTTCCCGCAGATACGGCAGTATTCGTTCCATACGTCGCCGAACGGCGCCGTCTTGAGCTCTTCCTGTACGACCATGAGCTTCGTGAGGTTTCCGGCATCCTGCAGGGCCCGGAGCTCTTCGACCGGCTGGAGCAGGGCAAAGAGCAGCGCCTTCTGGAAATTCCGGTAGCCGGTCACCCAGGCGGAGATCCGGTTGATGCTCGCGTCGAAGTAATCCAGCGCGATGTCGACGCGTCCGTCAAGGCCGCCGCAGCGGACGATCTCCCGCGCGATCTCGCGGGTCTCGTCGTCGAAGAGCACTACGTGGTCGGAATCCCAGCGGATCGGACGGGTGACGTGCAGGGCGATCTCCGGGAAGAAAGTAAGGAGCGCCGGGATCTTGTCGGAGACGACCTCGGTCGGATGATAATGGCCGTTATCCATGAGCGGGATGCAGCGGTCTTTGTTCATCGCGGCATACGAGAGCGCGAATTCCGCGCTGCCGGCGGTATAGGCCTCGACGCCGATGCCGAATACCTTGGATTCGATGCAGGGCTTCACCTTATCGAAATCGAACGGTTCGGACAGGATGGCGTCGATCGATTCGCGGTAGCGGACGCGCGGTCCCAGGCGGTCGCCGGGGACGTCCTTGAAGCCGTCGCCGGTCCAGATGTTCATGACGCACTTCTGTCCAAGCTCATCCGCCAGATACGAGGAAATGCGGATGCAGGCCTTTCCGTGTTCGATCCAGAAGGCGCGCGTCTCCTCATTTGCCGAGCTCAGCGTCTGCGGATCGCACTTGGGGTGGGAGAAGAAGGTCGGATTGAAGTCGCAGCCGAGACCGCGCGCTTTGCAGAAATCCACCCACTTTTTGAAATGCTTCGGCTCAAGCTTATCGCGGTCCGCCCATTCGCCGTCCTCAAAGATGGCGTAGGATGCGTGCAGGTTCATCTTGGGCGTGCCCGGGATCAGCGAAAGGACTTTGTCAAGGTCTGCCATGAGTTCCTCCGGAGTCCTTGCGCGGCCCGGATAATTGCCCGTGGTCTGGATCCCGCCGGTCAGCGGCTTGGAAGGATCCGTGTCAAAACCCCGCACGTCGTCGCCCTGCCAGCAGTGCAGCGAGACCGGTACCGCCTTCAGCACGGCCATGGCCTTGTCCGTATCGACGCCCAGAGCCGCGTATTTTTCTTTTGCTTCCGAATAGCTCATACGTTTTCCTCCTTTGCCTCTTCGGCGGCCGTCCCGGCCTCCGCGTTTTCCATCTGGACCTTGAGATTCCCGATCGCCGTGGCCTCGATGGGCAGGGCGATCACCCGTTTTCCGCTCATTTCCTCCGTCAGGCGGTTTAAGAACACGTTCTTCGCGCCGCCGCCGACGATATAGATCCTTTCATATGTTTTCCCGGTGTTCCGCTCCAGCTCCGCGATCGCATTCCGGTAGCACAGCGCAAGGCTCCGGTAGGCGCAGCGGAAATAATCGCCGGCGCTCCCGGGCTTTGCACAAAGCGCCGCATCGAAGGCCGCCTTCATGCTCTCCGGCGCGTAAAACGCGGACGCGTTGACGTCCACCATCTCTTCGAACCGGCTCGCTTCCGCCTCCTCCACGATCTCCCCGAAGGCCTTCCCCGGGCAGAGTTCGTCGCGCAGGCGGTTGATGATCCACATCCCCATGATGTTCTTGAGGTAGCGGGTGTATCCGACGCCTCCTTCGTTCGACCAGTTGGATCGCAGTGAAGTTTCGTCCGTCAGGGGCTTTTCCGTCTTAACGCCCAGGATCGACCA
Organism: Lachnospiraceae bacterium; assembly: GCA_017420605.1. Taxonomy (GTDB): domain Bacteria; phylum Bacillota; class Clostridia; order Lachnospirales; family Lachnospiraceae; genus Chordicoccus. Next base: position 7,142 of record JAFOIS010000316.1, read on the forward strand.
GGTGCCCGAGGAAATGAACGGCGCGTCTTCCTCCATCGGTATGCCCTCCACCGCGGATCCGGTATCGTGCGTCGCGCAGAGGACAACTTTGATCCCCTCGTATTCCCCGATGGCCGTGCCGGGCTTGGCAAGTTTCCGGAAAAGATGCGCCGGAAGATCCAGCGCACGGATGATCTCCGCATCGTACTCCCCTGTTTCGGCGCTCACCATGCCGCCGGTCGTGGCGTTGGTGTATTCGTGTGCTTTGACGCCGCAGAGCTTATACATAAGGTATTCCGGCATAAGCAGGAAATCCGAAGCGTCCGCAAGGCGGCCGGCCAGTTTGTCCGCATAGAGCTGATAGATCGTGTTGAACGGCTGGAACTGGATGCCGGTGCGGCGGTAAAGCTCCGGAAACGCGATCTTCTCGTGTACCTTCGGGATCGGCTCTTCCGTCCGGCTGTCCCGGTACGCGTAGCAGGGAAAGATCTCCTGATCCCCGTTCATGAGCACGTAATCAACGCCCCAGGTGTCGATCGAAAGGCTTTCGATCTCCGGATACTTTTCCTTTGCGGCGCAGATTCCCTGTTTCACATAAGAAAGCAGCGCGCCGGTATCCCAGATAAGATGCCCGCCCTCGCTTGCAACGCCGTTCGGGAAACGATAGACTTCCTCGGTTTTTATGACGCCGTCTTCCTTCCAGCCGACGATGTGCCTGCCGGACGACGCGCCGATATCGACTGCCAGATAATACCGCATACCGGGCCTCCCTTCCTTTGTACCCATCATAGCGGAAGCACAGGGCCTTTGCTATAACGAAACTTGTCTGAAAAAGTGTCCTTATTTGCAGTCCCGGTACTTTTTGGGAGACAGACCGAAGCGCGCGGCAAAGAGACGGTGGAAATAGCTTATATTCTCATACCCCACAGAGCGCGCGATCTCGTCCACCCGCCGGTCCGTATTGCGCAGAAGCCAGGCTGCCTGGCTGAGGCGCTTCTCCTGCAGAAGCTCCGTATAATTCTTTCCGGTCGTCTGCCGAATAAGCCGGGAAAGATACGGCAGATCATAGTGCAGTGCCTCCGCGATCTCCGAAAGACTGCCG
>JAFOIS010000317.1 GCA_017420605.1 Lachnospiraceae bacterium
AAAGAGGCGTCGTCATGCAGCTCCACTTCGGCGTGATCCGCGACAATTCCCACCGCCTGTTCCGCACGTTCGGGCCGGACGCCGGCGCGGATTCCATCGGGGACGCCCCGTCGGTCAGAAGTCTTGCCGCTTTTCTCGGCGCGCTGGACGATGCGGACATGCTTCCGAAAACGATTCTGTATTCCCTGAATCCGAACGACAACGCCGCGCTCGTCACGGTCATGGGTTCTTTCCAGACGGGAGAAGCCGCCGGCAAACTGCAGCACGGCAGCGCCTGGTGGTTCAACGACCACATTCCCGGAATGAAAGCACAGCTTACGACGCTGGCCGCCGACGGCTATCTTGCCGGTTTCGTGGGCATGCTGACCGACTCCCGCAGTTTCTTAAGCTATCCGCGGCACGAGTATTTCCGCAGGATCCTCTGCGACCTTGTCGGCAGCTGGGTCGAAAACGGCGAATATCCCTGCGATGAAAAGGCTCTCCGCACCATTATCGAAGGGATCTCCTACAAGAACGCGGAGACGTATTTCGATCTCGCGTGATCCCATTCCGCATGAACCGGCTTTCTTTGGAAAAGCCGGAAAAAAAGAAAGAGCCGGCTGCCTGCCGGTTCTTTCCTTTTGTATCCGCTTATCTTTTCCGCGCCGCATAACCGCTTCGCGCTGTTTACCGTTTCTGTGCCGCTTTACCGCTTCCGCGCCTTTTCACCGTCCCGCGCCTTCTACGCAGATCTTCTTCATACGGAAATGATTCCCTTCCCGCTCCGCGCGGAGCACGAAGCCGAAGCGGTCCCGGTCCGTGCTCATCCAGTAATCCATCTCGGGGAAAACTTCCTGCTGCGCCGGGTCAAAAAACTTCGCGCCGCCGTGCTCCTGAAGGTACCGGATCCGGCCGTCGATATCGAAGGCGCCATCCCCCGTAAGGAGGCTCCGGATATACGACGCGCAGAGCTCATCCTCCGGCGCTTCTTCCGTTCCCATGACGCCCATCGCGACCAGAGAGACCTCCTCCGGGCCCGTCTTTTCGATATACCGCGCGATGGCGGACGCATTGACGAGGCTTCCGGTCAGGATCTCCGAAGCGCCCTGCGCGTTTACGATCCCCTGCGTGCCGGCGCTCGTCGTATGGACGACCGGCCGGTCTTTGACCGCCTCCGGCAGGATCTGCGAAGGAGAATTCCCGAAATCGAATCCCGGAAGCCGGACGCCTCTCCGCTCGCCGACCGTAACACTTCCGGGAAGCGCAGCTGAAAGGACTCGCGCCTCGTCGATGCCGCCGACGGCATAGACCGCCGACGCGCCGAACGACATAAGATAACATTCCACGGAAAACGCGCGGAAGACGTCGATGATCACCGTCAGCCCCCTCGCGCGTTTTGCCCCTTCTACAAGATGCAGTATATGGATCGTGCCGTTATACATCCGTCTTCCTCTCTTCCTGTCCCTCCGTACTGCCGCGGAAGCGCACCTTATACCTTCCCCCGCCGCAGCCTAATCCATTGCGTCAAGATGCACGCTCCGTACGGACGGAACAGCGCGGACGGAAGCCAGGAACTCTTCCATCGTACAGGCAAGGTTCGTGATATCCGCGGAGATCATGACGTTCGCCTTGCCGCCGATGGGGACCGCCTGCGAGATCGTCAGGATCGATGTGCCGTATTCGCTGAAGACGTGCATGACCGCCGAAAGCGATCCGCTGACGTCTTTTAGGATCATGGAAATGACTGCGCGGTGCGAGATCTGCCCCTCATCCGGCGCAAAGACGTAATCCTTGTATTTGTAATAGGTATTCCGGGAGATGCCCGCGCGCTGCACGGCTTCCGTCACCGTGGCGGCCTCGCGCGATGCCAGAAGCTCGCGCGTTTCGATCACCTTTTCAAGGTAGTCCGGAAGGATCTTTTTGTGGACGATAAGATAATCGGAATGCTTCATGATTCCTCCCTGACGACCATTCCCGCGGCGACCGGCACGGTTTTTACCCGCCAGTACGCGACCGTTTCCTTCGTGATCTGTTCGATCAGGCGCGTCTTCGGCTCTTCCTGGCTCACGAAAAGCAGCGTCGGGCCGGAACCGCTGATAAAGAGGCGGCCGTCAAGGCTGCTCTCCAGGATCTTCCGGATCCTCTCGTAGTCCGCGATCAGTCCTTTGCGGTACGGCTCATGGAACCGGTCCTCGCCCTGGGAAAGGATAAGCCCGAGATCCCCGGTCGACAGCGCGTGGCTCACAAGGATCGCGTTGGCCGCGTTCTGGACCGCTTCCTCTCTGGTATAGGACGGCGGAAGACGCCTTCTCGCCTCTTCCGTGGAGATCTCGAAATCCGGCATGAGGACCGTGAAACGCCACCTCGCGTCGATCGGCAGGTTCTTCGAGACCAGGCCGCCGCGTCCGTTTGCCGAAGCGACGAGCCCGCCGAGGATACACGGTGCGACATTGTCCGGATGCCCCTCCATTTCCGTCGACAGCGTAAGCAGGTCCTGCCGGGACAGCGCGTTTCCGTGCAGCGCTCCTGCCGCGGCAAGTCCCGCGCAGATCAGGGACGCGCTCGAACCGAGGCCGCTGCAGGCCGGGATCGACGTATCGAACCGGACGTGGATCGGCGTGCATTCCCCGATGACGCCGCAGCCTTTCCGATAAGCGGTAAGGAACAGATCGTCCGCCACCGGAAACCGTTCATCCGCGCCGAGCCGCTCCCAGGTATCGCTCTTTTCCACGGTGAACGTATTGTAAATGGCAAGAGCAAGCCCGAGGCAGTCGAAGCCGGGGCCGATATTGGCGCTCGTCGCGGGGGTACGGATAGTAAGCATATGGTCTCTCTCCCTTTTGTTCTCTGCTGTTTCCGCTGCGTTATTGCTGTGCCAGGCGGCGCAGGAGGCCGCCAAGATAGGTCATTCCTTCTTCCGGGGAAATGCTGTCCGTAAAGCGCACCTGCCTTCCCCGAAGCTCCGCAAGCGGCGCGGGCGGACGGATACCGGTGCGCTCCGCAAGGCGGTGCAGAACCGGCTGAAGAAACTATCCTATATCGCGGAATTCCATTCCGGCGAATACGGCGAAGGCGACACGGGCGTGACCATCGCCACGTTCAGATAACAAAGGAGGCCTCCGATGGCTGACAAGCAGAAAGTCCTGATCGTCGACGACGACGAGAACATCGCGGAACTGATCTCGCTCTATCTCATCAAAGAATGCTACGAAACGCGGATCGAGCACGACGGCGAAGCGGCGCTCCGCGCGTTCCGGGAATTCAGGCCGAATATCATCCTGCTGGACCTGATGCTGCCGGGGATCGACGGCTACCAGGTCTGCCGGGAGATCCGCCGGGATTCCAACTGCCCGATCATCATGCTCTCCGCCAAGGGCGAGGTCTTTGACAAGGTCCTCGGCCTGGAGCTCGGCGCGGATGACTACATGATCAAGCCCTTCGACGCGAAGGAGCTGGTGGCGCGGGTCAAGGCGGTCCTCCGCCGTTATCACCAGACAAAGGCCCCTGCCCCCCAGGCACAGAAGCAGAGCGAATCCGTGGAGTACCCGGGCCTGTCCATCAACCTCACGAACTACTCGGTGATCTATGACGGCCGCCAGGTGGATATGCCGCCGAAGGAGCTGGAGCTTCTCTACTTCCTCGCCTCCCACCCGAACCAGGTCTTCACCCGGGAACAGCTGCTGGACCATATCTGGGGCTATGAGTATGCAGGCGATACCCGCACCGTGGACGTGCACATCAAACGCCTGCGGGAGAAGATCAAGGACAGCGGCAGCTGGGCCATCAGCACCGTCTGGGGCGTCGGATATAAATTCGACCTGCGAAGAAACTGAAGTCTGATCCGCAAAACGGAACTGAAATGCAAAACTGAAACTGATCCGCGAAGAACATGAAGCCAAAACTGATCATCAAATTTCTGCTGACATATCTCTTCTTCGGCGCTGCCGGCTTTATTGCCGTCGCAACGCTTTCTTCGCGTCTGACTTACGACTACCTGACCCGTTCCCGGAGCCGGACCCTGTACGACGAAGCAAACCTGATCGCATCGACCTATTCCACCGTCTACGAAGGCAGCGGAATGGAACTGGCAAACGCCTATCCCCAGCTCCGTGCAGTCTCCACCTTCCTTCAGGCCCAGATCTGGGTCATGGACCGCCACGGAAACATCCTGGTGGATTCGGAAGGAAAACGGGACGGAGACATCATCCCCGGCTTTGACCCCACAGCCACCGGGAACCGCTCCTACATGACCGGTTCCTACTTCGGCTCCTTCCCTTACCCGGTGCTCAGCGTGTCCGCCCCCATCACGGGAAATTACCGGACCTACGGCTACGTCGTCATCCATCTCCCCATGGAGCGGGTGCAGGACAGCGCCAACGAGATCCTGAACATCGTCTACATCACCTTCGTGATCGTGTTCCTGCTCTCCCTTTCCATCCTGCTCACCTTCTGGCTGGCAGTATACCGGCCCCTCCGGTCGGTCAGCGAGGGTGCGCGCCGGTTCGCGGAAGGAGATCTTTCCTACCGGATCCCGGTGGAGTCCCACGATGAGATGGGATATCTGTCCGATACCATGAACCGCATGGCGGAACGTCTGGAGCGCTCCGAGGACGATGAACGCCGCTTTATTGCCAACGTCTCCCACGATTTCCGTTCTCCCCTCACCTCCATTAAGGGCGTCCTGGAAGCCATCCTGGACGGCACCATCCCGCCGGAGATGCATGAAAAGTATCTCCGCCGCGTCATCGCGGAGACGGAACGCCTCACCAAGCTGACCCAGGGAATGCTGACCCTGACCTCCCTCGACACGAACCGGGGCCTCCGGCGGAGCAACTTCGACATCAACCGCGTGATCCAGGACACTGCCGCCAGCTTTGAGGGCCAGTGTCTGGAGAAGGGGATCCGCCTGGATCTTTCCTTTGCCGTGGAGCACGAGATGGTCTACGCGGACCTGGGCCGGATCCAGCAGGTGCTCTACAACCTGATCGACAACGCCATCAAGTTTTCTCCCCAGGACAGCTCCATCGATATCCAGAGCTACGAAAAGCACGGAAAGATCTTTGTCTCCGTCAAGGACCGAGGATGCGGCATCTCGAAAAAGGACCAGGCCCGCGTCTTTGACCGCTTCTATAAGTCCGACCAGTCCCGGGGCCGCGACAAGAAAGGCACCGGCCTGGGGCTTTCCATCGTGAAAGAGATCATCCTGGCCCACGGGGAGAACATCGACCTTATCAGCACCGAAGGTGTCGGCTCCGAATTCATCTTCTCCCTTCCCAGAGCCGAAAGCAGCCTGCCGTAAACCCTCATCCTGAAAAACAGGGCTGTCGCATTAAGGAATAATGCAGACAATGTTCCCCAGGTGTCCGGCTCTGCAGCACAGACGTCCGGATCCAGGCGGATTTTAATCCGACCGGGACGGACGGATGTAAGCTGCAGCGTCCGAACACGGGGGAACAT
>JAFOIS010000318.1 GCA_017420605.1 Lachnospiraceae bacterium
ATAGACCATAAGGCCTTTCAGCCTTTCCCGCTCTTTTGCAAGGCGGGCAGCCGCTTTTTCTTCTTTTTCCTTCTGCCGGAGCGCCTGTTTCTCTGTCATAACATTATTTCCTCTGTCCGCTCTGCCTTTCCGTTTCAGCCTTTTCTCCGGAGAGTTCCGCGGTATCTTCCTTCGGCGGGTATTCGATCGTCAGCGGTCCGAAAACGCCTTTCCGGAATTCGTCGATAAGGATCGCCGCCGCTTTTTCCGTATCCGCTTCTCCGCCTTTCCTGAGGCACCCGCGCGCTTTTGCGATCGCGGCGAACGCTTCGTCCGGATCGATCCTGCCCGGCCCGTTATCCGCCGGTGAAGACGCCTCCGCATCCGACTGTGCCTCTGCGATCGCATAGCGCCCGCGAAGCACGCTGCCGCGGCGTTCCGCAAGAAGTCCCAGCACCGTGACGGCCAGCGTTTCCGTATCCACCACGTCGTCGCTCATTGCGCCGATCATGGCAAGATGCTCTCCCACCGCCGGATCCTCAAAACGCGGCCAGAGAAGTCCCGGCGTGTCCAGAAGTTCCGCTTCTTTACTGATGCGGATCCACTGTTTTCCCTTTGTGACGCCGGGCTTATTTCCGGTCTTCGCGATGGCTTTGCCCGCGAAGGAATTGATGAGGGTCGATTTGCCGACGTTCGGGATCCCGGCGATGAGGATACGCATGGGGCGCTCCTTCATGCCTCTCCGGCGCAGCTTTTCACGCACAGACGCCGAAGCCTCGCGGATCGCCGGTGAAAGAGAGGACGATACTCCGCTTTTCCGCGCGTCCAGAGCGACGGCGGGTATGCTCTTTTCCCCAAAATACCGGATCCATGCCTCGGTTGCGGACCGTTCCGCAAGGTCCGCCTTGTTCAGGATGACGACGCGGCCTTTGCCCTGCGACAGGCGGTCGATGTCGGGATTGCGGCTTGCGTACGGGATCCGCGCATCCAGCACTTCTATCACAACATCAACAAGGCGCATGTCCTCTTCGATCATGCGCCGTGCTTTCGTCATATGTCCCGGATACCACTGATAATTCGCCACTTAAAGCAGTCCTCTTCTCTGGGCGGGCTGTACGATATACCAGACCCTGCCGGATATATAGGAGCGTTTGATATTGCCGACGTCCGCGAACCTGCTGTCTTCACTGTTGTTCCGGTTGTCGCCGAGCACGAAATACTCGTCGCTTTTCAGCGTGACCGGCTCCTGCGCGATCCCCGCGTCGATGATCGTCGGAAGCTCGATCGTCTCGAGGTACGTTTCCCCGTTGATCATGATCAGGCCTTCCTTGATCTGGATCGTATCGCCCGGCAGTCCGATCACCCGTTTGATATGATAGACCGCGTCGGTCGTCTCATAGTTCCGGTACGCGATAAGATCCCCGCGGCGGATCGTGCCGAGACGGTAGGAAAGACGGTTGAGGAGGACGGTGTCCCCTGCCTGGATCGTCGGATCCATCGAATTCTCCTGGATCGTGATCGTACCGAGAAACAGATACGCGGACATCGCCGACAGCGCCAGCACGACGACGATCTCGATGAGCCAGCGGAAAAGGCCCTTGTACCGTCTTTCATTCCAGACGCTGCCGATCCGGTGTTTCTTTTTTCCGTTCTCCGAACCCTTTGCCATTGTCTTCCCTATGTAAGAAAAGGGACAAGATACGTGTCCGTATTCTGTCCCCGGAAATGCATGATAAAACGCTTCTTACTTCTTGTTGATGATCTCTTTGACCTTCGCGCGCTTGCCCGAACGTTCACGGAGATAAAACAGCTTCGCGCGGCGGACTTTGCCGTAACGGATCACTTCCACGTCAGCGACGGACGGGGAATGGACCGGCCAGGTCTTCTCGACGCCGATGCCGCTCGAGGTCTTGCGGACGGTGAAGGTCTCACGCGCGCCGGTACCCTGACGCTTGATCACGATGCCTTCGAACATCTGGATACGTTCACGGTTGCCTTCCTTGATACGGTTGTGGACGCGCACGGTATCACCGACACGGAACGCCGGGATGCTCTCCTTCGCCTGCGCCTCTTCGATTTTCTTAATGACTTCGTTCATGATATCAGCTCCTTATTGTAACAACGCAAAATATTATACTATCTGTCTTTTTTATTTGCAAGGTAATTCTCGATAAATGCCTTTTCCTTCGGGCTTACGTGGGCGCTCTCCAGAAGATCGGGTCTTCTGTCCGCGGTCCGAATAAGGGACTGTTCCCTCCGCCAGGCGTCGACCTTCGCATGGTCTCCGGACAGCAGGATCTTCGGCACCGCTTTTCCGTTCCAGATCTCCGGCCTCGAATACTGCGGATACTCCAGCAGCCCGTCCCCGAAGCTGTCGCCTTCGGCCGACTCCTCGTTGTGCAGGACGCCGGGGATCATCCGCGAGATCGCGTCGATCATGACCATTGCGGGAAGCTCCCCGCCGGTCAGGACGTAATCCCCGATCGAGACTTCATCGGTCACGATCTCCTCCAGCACACGTTCGTCTACGCCTTCATACCGTCCGCACAGAAAGATCAGTTCTTCCTCCAGCGCGAATTCCTTCGCCATCTGCTGGCTGAATACGCGTCCCTGCGGCGTCATGTAGATGCAGCGGACGTCTTTTCCGGTGCGGTCCGTGATGCTCTTCCAGGCGTCGTAGACCGGCTGCGCCTGCATCAGCATACCTGCGCCGCCGCCGTACGGGTAATCGTCCACCTTGTGGTGCTTCTCCGCGGAAAAGTCGCGGATGTTCACCGCGTTGATGCGGATGATCCCCTCTTCGACCGCACGGCCGAGCACGCTTGTTTCCAGCGCGTTCTCCACCATCTCCGGCAGGAGCGTCAGAATGTGAAAATCCATCTTTTACTCCAGACCCGGAAGGAGATGTACGACGATCCTTCCTTCTTCCGGCGCAAGGACTTTAAGACAGTCCGGGATGGCCGGGATCAGGATCGTGCCGCCTTCTTCCTTTGAGACTTCGTAGACGTCGTTCGCGCCGGTCGGGAAGATATCGGCAAGCATTCCGAGCTTTTTGCCGTCCTCGAGGTACACGTCGCAGCCTACAAGATCGCCGATGAAGTACTGCCCTTCACGGAGCGGCAGCGCGTCCTTCCGGTCGATGAGGAGCGTCTTCCCGACGTACGGGGTGACCGCTTCGATCGTATCGATGCCGCGGAATTTCACCACAGTATCGCTGCCGACGTACCGGACGCGTTCGACTTCAAGGACTTCCTCGCCGCATTTTCCGTCCACGATCACGGACGCAAGGCTTTCGAAACGTTCCGGATCATCGGACGTTACGTAGACCTTCACTTCCCCGCGCAGCGCGCGCGGCTTGCGGATCACGCCAACCTCAAGTCTCTTCAGCATTTCTTTCCTTACTGGACGATGTCCACGACTACCTTTTCGTCGGTCCTGGCCTGTGCCGCCTTGACCACCGAGCGGATCGCTTTGGCGATCCTGCCCTGTTTCCCGATCACCTTGCCCATGTCGGCCGGCGCCACGCGAAGCTCCACGATGAGCTCATCGTCCTCGGTCCGTTCCGTAACGACTACCTCATCCGGATTTTCCACGAGGGCTTTCGCGATCACTTCCACCAATTCCTTCATGCTTATCCGTTCCTTACTTTACGATACCGGAAGCCTTGAAGATCTTTCCGACGGTCTCGGTCGGCTGCGCGCCGTTCTGGAGCCACTTCTTCGCAAGTTCTTCGTTGATCTTGAACTCACTCGGATCCTTGGACGGATCATAGGAGCCGATCTCCTCGATGAACCGGCCGTCACGCGGCGAACGCGCGTCCGCGACCACGATGCGGTAGAAAGGAGCTTTCTTTTTGCCCATTCTCTTCAGTCTGATCTTAACTGCCATTGTTTCTTTTCCTCCTCATAATGAAATGATCATGTTTATGATTGATTAAAAGGGAAGTTTGAATCCCTTCCTTTTACCTCCGGGGAAGCCGCCCATCATCTTTCCGGGCATCTGCTTCATCATTTTCCGCGCTTCGTTGAACTGCTTGACAAGCCGGTTCACTTCGGCGATGTTCACGCCCGCGCCGCGCGCGATGCGGTTTTTCCGCGACGGGTTCAGGATATCCGGATTTCTCCGCTCCTGCAGCGTCATCGAATGGATGATCGCCTCGATCCGCGCAAGCTGTTTTTCGTCGACCATGGAGGAAAGCTCGTCCGCCTTCATGCCGAGACCCGGCATCATGGAAAGGATGCTCTGCAGCCCGCCCATGTTCCGCATCTGCTCCATGCTCATGAGATAATCGTCGAAATCGAACGAGGCCTTCCGGAGCTTCTGCTCCATCTCGGCGGCTTTCTTCTCGTCGATGCTCTCCTGCGCCTTTTCGATCAGCGTCAGGATATCGCCCATGCCGAGGATCCGGTTCGCCATGCGGTCCGGATAGAACGGTTCAAGATCCGCAAGTTTCTCGCCCATGCCTACGTAGAGGATCGGCTTGCCGACGACCGAGCGGATCGAAAGCGCCGCGCCGCCGCGCGTATCGCCGTCGCACTTCGTGAGCACGACGCCCGTGATGCCGATGCGCTCTTCGAACGCCTTCGCGACGTTGACGGCCTCCTGGCCGGTCATGGCGTCTACGGTAAGGAGCGTCGCGTCTACCGGAACCGCTTCCTGGATCTTCTCGAGCTCATGCATCATCTCCTCGTCGATCTGGAGACGGCCAGCCGTATCGATGAAGACCGTATTGAAATGATTCTCCGCCGCGTAATCCACGCCGGCTTTCGCGATCTCTTCCGGCTTCCTGTCTTTTCCGAGCGAGAATACTTCGACACCGACTTTCTGACCGTTGATGATCAGCTGTTCGATCGCCGCCGGACGGTAAACGTCCGCCGCGATAAGAAGCACCTTCCGTCCCTTCGCCTTCAGTTTCCCGGCGAGTTTTGCCGCGGTCGTCGTCTTGCCGGCGCCCTGCAGGCCGATCATCATGAAGACGGTCATGTCGGAAGGCTTCTTGAGCGGCAGTTCGGTGATCGTTCCGCCCAGGAGCGATACCATCTCGTCGTTGACGATCTTGATGACCATCTGCGCCGGATTGAGGCCGTTCATCACGTCCGCGCCGATCGCTTTCTGTTCCACGGTCTTCGTGAACTGGCGCACGACCTTGAAGTTGACGTCCGCCTCAAGAAGGGCCATCTTGACCTCTTTCATGGATTCATGGACGTCGTCCTCCGTAAGCCGGCCTTTCTTCCGCATGTTCTGGAAGACGTTCTGCAGTTTTTCCGTAAGGCCTTCAAATGCCATCTTACAGTTCCTCTATGATCTCACCGGCGAGACGCCGGACCTCTTCGTTATCGCTCCTTTGCCGGATCGCTTCGGCTCTTTCTCGAATCAGAAGAAACTTCCGTACGAGTCCGAGCTTCTCTTCATAGGCAAGCAGCGCTTCCCGCGTCCGCTTTACCATGTCGTGGACTCCCTGGCGGGTGATCCCTTCCTCTTCCGCGACCTCCGCCAGCGAGCAGTCGTCCATGACGGCTTCCTCGAAGACGCGCTTGCGGCGTTCCGTAAGCAGTTCCCCGTAGAAATCGAAAAGCAGGGCATCTTCGTATATCCGTTCCACTTCTCCCACTCCTGCGCGCTCCGGAAAGGTCCCGTACGGGATCCCGTCCTGATCCGGACACAAAAAGTCCGCGGCACGAAGCCGCGGATATTAAAGTAACACAGGGCATTTATGGTGTCAAGTATTTTTTCTTTACATCTTTTAAAAAGGCATAAAGAGAGCCGGTAATCGGACTCGAACCGATGACCTACGCATTACGAATGCGTCGCTCTACCGACTGAGCTATACCGGCAACTCACTTAAACCATTATACACATCCGGAAGGGAATTTCAACTTCTTTTTTTTATTCTTCGAAATGTATCTTCCCAAGGAACGCGGAAAACTCGTCCGTAAGGGAAAGCGGCGCCTCTTCGATCCGTCCCTCGTCCACAAGTTTTGCGATCTCCGGCATGATCGGAACGCGGAGCGTGTCGCTGATCCCGTGCGCCATCGCCGTCTTTTCGACGTGGCTTTCCCCGAAAACGTCGATCTTCTTTCCGCAGTCCGGACAGGTAAGATAACTCATGTTCTCGATGATGCCCAGGATCGGGATGTTCATCTTCTCGGCCATGCGCGCGGCTTTTTCCACGATCATGGATACAAGATCCTGCGGCGAGGTCACGATGATGATCCCGGAAAGCGGCAGCGACTGAAACACCGTGAGCGCGACGTCCCCTGTTCCGGGCGGCATGTCGACGAACAGGTAATCGAGGTCGCCCCACAGGACGTCCGTCCAGAACTGCGTAACTACGCCGGCAATGACCGGTCCGCGCCAGAGGACCGGGTCTCCCTCATTTTCGAGAAGGAGATTCACGCTCATCAGCTTCACGCCGTCCTTCGAATCCGCCGGGAAAATGCCGTAGTCCGAGCCCATCGCTTTTTCATGCACACCGAAGAGCTTCGGGATCGACGGTCCCGTGACGTCCGCGTCCAGGATACCGACCTGTTTGCCTTCCCGCCTTGCGGCGACGGCCGACAGCGCGGTGACGAGGGACTTGCCGACGCCGCCTTTGCCGCTCACGACGCCGATCATCCGCTTCACCTGGGAATAATCGTTGCTGTTTATCTTCGCGCTCTCTCCCTGTCTCGACGAACAGTTTGCGCCGCAGGTACTGCAGTTATGCGTGCAGTTTTCGATCGTTTCACTCATCATGACTCCATTCCGCCGTTTTGGGCTTCTTATCCAAACATGAAACGAAAAGGCGGCATGCGCCGCCTTTTCGCGTCAGAATCTCTTTTACTTCTTCTCTTTATCTTCGGTCTTCTCCGGCACCGCTACCGCCGCGGAAGCCTTCTCCACATCG
>JAFOIS010000319.1 GCA_017420605.1 Lachnospiraceae bacterium
CATACTTCTCTTTCCTCTTTATCTGCCGGCGCAATACGTATCGACTGCGCCACCGCGCAGCTTAAGCCGTTTCCCCGGTCCGCGGTGATCTTCACGCGATCGTCTGTCACTCTTTCTGCAGTATATCCAGCGTGTGATGGGAAGCCCCTATAAGGTCCTGCCTTTCACAGATCACAAAATGATACTCCATCCACCGGGCAAACGTTTCATCGTCCATGGCATCAATAAGCGCTCTATTATAATTCGTTGCGCCGTCTGTGGCGACGAGTCTGATCCTTCTGACAGGGACTGCCGCATCAAGTTCCGCTATATCTTCCGTTCTCACCATCTCAAAGAGATCTTTGGGCTTACTGATACAATGCCAGTCAGCCGTCAGCATATGGAAGTCCATCACTTCTCGCAGATGATTCAGACCGAATACATACTGAACGACGGTCGGGTCATTCATACAGTAAGCCACCAGGATATGACCGCCCGGTTTTGTCACCCGCACGGCTTCCGAAAGTGCTTTCCGCTTCTCTTCCTTCGTGTAAAGGTGATACATCGGCCCGAGCAGCAGTGTCAGATCGAAAGTATCATCAGAAAACAGGGACAGATCCAGCGCATTTCCCTGCAGCGTTTTAATGGACTCCGTACCGTCCAGTTTGGATCTCAGTATCTCCAGATTATGTGCAATAAGTTCGACCGCCGTCACCCGGAGCCCCTGCTTTGCCAGCGTTACACTGTAGCGTCCCGTGCCGGCGCCGACTTCAAGGATGGCCGGATCTGAAATGCCCTCCAGACATTCCTCTATATATCTCATCGTGGTCAGGTATTCCACCTGCCCGTGACGGGAAAGAAGGCGCCCTTCCTCATTATAACGGTTGTAGTATTCTTCAAGGTAATTCATAGTCGTTCCCGCAGATCCCGCGCTCATACCAGCGCATTCCGCAGATAATCGTTCGTCAGCACCGTATCGATCCCGAGATCGAGATACCGCCGCGTCTCCGCCGGATCGTCCGACCAGAAAATGTTCACCCGAATCCCGTTCTCATGCGCGTACGGCACGACGGTCTCCAGGTAATCGGCAGGGTAGTTTTTGAAATGCGGCTTGAAGAGCTGGATCTTTTTGCATCCCAGCCGCAGCGCCTTCGCGACGAGATCGTCCGCCGGCCACTCCGCCGCGGCGCCGGCGCAGCGCGCGATATCGGGCGCCATTTCCCGGAGTTGCTCATGGACCGCGATGTTTCCGCTCATGAAATAGCACCATCTGCGGCAGTCGTATTTGTCGATGAGCCGGATGATCTCCCGGAGCGTCTCCTCCGGGAGCGGCGTTGTGTTGTCCCGCGTTTTGATATGGATGTTCATGACGGCATGGCAGGCAAACTTCCGCAGCACCTCTTCGAACGTCATGATCCGAAGGCCCGCATAGGCCGGGTCCTTTTTGCTGCCGAAGTCGAACCGGAGCAGTTCTTCATACGTGTATTCCCACACAAAACCCGTGCCGTCGCTCGTCCGCTCGAGCCCCGGGTCGTGCGTCGAGACGATCACGCCGTCCTTTGCGGCCCACAGGTCGAACTCGATCTCCTGCGCGCCCAGCGCGATGGCCGCGCCGTAGGCCGGAAGGCTGTTTTCCGGCGCGACGGTGTTGAAGCCGCGGTGCGCGCAGATGCGGGGATACGGCATCCGATCATCCGGCAGGCAGAGTGCAGGTCCCGCCGGGCGGTATTTCCACGGCTGCCGTCCTTCTTCAACGTACTGATGGTGCCGCATCATTTTCCGTCCGAAGCCCGCGGGCGTCAGGTAATGCTCCGCCGGATCGAATTCCGCCGTGCCAAGGCCCTGCGCATTGACCATATTCATGAGAATGTCGCCGTTCGGCGCGACGATCATGCTGCACCCGCCGGTGAGGGATTTTTCGCGGAGGGCGACCGAGGCGCGGACCACGTACGCGTTGGTATTGTACGCGGCGAAGCGGTTCATGATCTCGAGCGCGGCATGCGTGTCGCTCCGCTGGTAGGAGGCGATCACGAGGATATCCGGATCGAACCGGCCGATCTGCGAGAGCATTTCATAAAAGTAGCAGTCGTAACAGATCAGAAACGCGTAACGGACGCCGTCGATCGTGAGGACGAGCGGCGGCTCCGCGTCGGCCGTATAGGATGCGTCGAGCTTATAGATGCCGGATTCGAAGGGGACGAGGTGCTGCTTGTCGTACTGCCCGACGTTCCGGCCGTTCCGGTCCAGCACGGTGATGGTATTGCGGAGGCCCTGCGGATACCGCGCAAGCCCGCAGACGCAGACGACGGCGCCGCAGCGGACGGCCGTCTCCTTCGCCTTTTCCATAAGGCGCTCCCCGAACCGCGCAAAGGCCTCTTCCGCTTCCTCCCTCGTGCGCGCCGAGCAGGGTACGTTCGAGTACTCCGGAAGCACGATGAGGTCCATGCTCTCATCGCACGCGTCCATATAGTCCATCAGTTTCCCGAAGTATGCCTCAGACTGGTCGAATTCGGTGCAGAACGGCGTCTGGATCGCACAGGCTTTCATCTTCATTTTCCTCCGTTGTATATATATGGCGGGCGCAGAAAGCGGCCCGCCGGCGGTTTTTTTACAGGAAATAAAAGAGCAGGCAGATGACGAGCGTACCGGCCACCATGATCCCGTAGCTCACCGGCCATTTCCCGTCTTTGTTGAAACCGTAGAAATCCTCCCATCGCTTCTCTTCCGGACAGTACACGACCTTCCAAAGGTAGAGCATCCCGTAAAGGAGCACCGGCAGAAGCCCGAGGAGCGCCGTGCCGAGGTGCATTTCCTTCTTTTCGAGGAGAAGGAAGGAAAGGATCGCAAGGACCGGCCCGATGAGGTGCAGATAGAGATCCCGTCCGGAAAGCAGGAGTTTATAGCCGTACGCCGGTCCGAGGTAAATGAGGACCGTCATCAGGGTCACCGTGACGGCGACGGTGCCGAGGTACTTGAAAAGGAGAACCCAGCCGGGGACATTTCCGGCGATCTGCGCGGCCGCCATCGCGCATGCCGCAAGGGCGCACAGGATATTGGACTGCACCGTGAAATAGCGGAAAAAGACGCCTGCTTCCGAAAAATCCCAGGCGCCGTCTTTATGGAAAAAGCGCCAGTGGATGACGGCGACGGAAAGAAAAATGCCAAGATTGATCAGGATCGAAAGAATACGCATGGCGGCACCTCCCGGGGAAAATGATACCACAAACCATCCGATCTGTGCTATGCTGAAAGGCATGAAAAGCAAAACCCTCCCGAATGAGGCACCTGTCCATCACCGGCAATTGTGAATGCCGGAAACGCACCAGAGGTATTCAAAATGAAGAACGTCTACGGAAACCGTGTTCTTGTCACCGGCGCATCAAGCGGCATCGGCGAAGCGTGCGCGCGCATGTTCGCGGAAAACGGCTGCTTCGTGACCGGTGTGTCGCGTCACTGCAAAGAGGAGACGCGTAAGCTTCCAGGCGGCGGCAGCCTTGCGGCAAAGCGGCTCGACGTCACGGATGAAGAGGCGGTCCGGGCCTTTGCAGCATCGGAAGGGC
>JAFOIS010000320.1 GCA_017420605.1 Lachnospiraceae bacterium
CATAACCGACATCTTCCGGGCGGTTTCCAGCTCCTTTCCGGGAAGATCGGCGGCCGCGTATCGTCCGGAATGATCGGCGATGAATTTCTTCGCGCCTTCGATTGCGGCGGCGCGCGCTCTTTCCATACTCTCCTGCCCGGCAAATGCAGCCGGGTCGATCATCGTCACTTTGCAGGAGCCGCCGCCGGTAATGCGAACGTTCGAGCCGCTTGCCGCGTCATTGATGATGATTCCTTCCGGAAGCGAGAAATCAAAGGCAATTTCCGCAGCGGCGCGTTTTGCGTCGAGGGCAGCTTTCGCCGCCTCATAGGCCGGCCGGTACGCGTCGGCGACGCCGATCTCCTCCAGGGTCGCTGAACCCATGAAGCCTTCGTTCGAGAAAAGCATAAGGACGCGGGCGCTCAAGGCCGAAGAGAGAGATCCGGCATCCAGGGAAGAGGCGGGCGTTTTGCCGGAAAATGCCGCAAGAGTGTCTTGCAGAGCGGAAAGGACGAGACCGGTCAGGTAAGGTACGGTCCCGTCGCCCCGGTCGTTCGCCGGATTCCGGAGCATTGCGGAATAACTGCCGCGGGCGGAAAGCCCTACGGTCATATGCAGGTCAGGATCTTCGTAAAGAAACGGTTCGGACAGTGCAAAAGCGGAACGGTATGTTGTCGTCGGGCTCATAGCGATCTCCTCCATAGAAATACCGGAATCAAAGAAAGTATATCATCCGCGGCGCCTACGCGCCGTACTGCTCCGATAGACGCTGTATTTCTTCCCGCATCTTTTCGACGACCGTATCCGGCGCGACGATCCGGATGCCGTCGCCGAGCGCCATGATCCAGCCGAGGAACTGGCGGCTTACCGCGACGTTCACGACCGTGCGGAAATGCGTATCATCCACCGGCATGATGAAAATATCCTTTCCGAACCGATCGATCAAAATCCCCGCCTTATCGTTTTTCGCCTCGATCGTTACGCGCGTCTCCTCGCCGGCGTACATGCCGAAAAGGCTCGCGGAATAGCGCGGGAGATCGAACGCCCTGAACTGTTCCCGGCCTTCCCGCCGTTCATTAAGGACGGTGATCCGGAGCATCTTGTCGACGCGGTAATGCTTGATCAGACCGTCGGAGGCGTCATAGCCGACCAGATAATAATTCTCGTCGTCCCACAGAAGCCCCCAGGGACTCACGACATAGAAGGCGCCGTCCCGGCGCAGCTGCATTTCTTTATTCAGATTCCACTGGAAATACTGGAAGCGGATCCGGCAGTCTTTCGCGATGGCGGTATGCAGCTTGTCCACGTTGTAGTAAATGCTTTCGTTCATGGTCTTGACACGCCCGGAAATGACCACTTCGCGGTTCAGCTGCCGTCCTTCGTAACGGCTGGCCAGGCCCTCCAGTTTTTTAATCAGCTCCTTGGATTTCTTATCGGTAATGAATTTCGCGGACTGTACCGAGTCCACGAGGAGCTTCAGCTCAGGAAGCTCGAAATCGCGTCCTCCCAGGTAATAATAGCAGTTCCGCCCTTCTTTCTCGGCGATGATATCGAGTCCGAAATGCCGGAGCTCTTCGAAATCCTGATAGAGCGTCTTCCGGTCCGCGTTGACGCCGCAGGCCGCCAGCTTTTCGATGATCTCGGGCATGGTGAGGAAGTGGGAATCGTCCGTTTCCTCGGAGAAAAGCTTTACGAGATAAAGCATTTTCAGTTTCTGGTTGTCGCCTTTGCGTTCCCCTGTCGGCATGGTGTTCCTTTCTCCTTTGCGGAAACGGCCCCGTAAAAGACTTATTTCCGGTCTTGTGTTTTAGCGGGCATGCGGACGGCGCCGGAAACGCCCACTCTACGGACAGCATATCACAGGCGCGGGCGCCCGTAAATGGATGCAAGTCCTGTTTTTAGGACAGTAAGTGCCGGAAAATGCGGGAAGGGAGAGAGCAGAAAAATACCGCTTCCGGCAGGCATGGTTTGACATTGCCGGCCGCAGCAGATACACTTTTATAGTAAGGAAGGCAGGGGCAATGAATTTTGATGCGCAGCTGATCAGGGAAGTGCATATCGACTGGGACGGGATCAGTCCGCGGAGCTACCTTCGGGGTATCGAAGCGATCAGCGGTGTGGAACAGGTCTGCTTTTCGAAGCCGGTCACTTTTTTCGTGGGCGAGAACGGCAGCGGGAAATCGACGCTCCTCGAGGGGATCGCGGTCGCGTACGGCTTCAACCCGGAGGGCGGAACGAAAAACTACCGCTTCTCGACCTATGACTCCCATTCGGAACTGAGCGAGGCAATCCGTTTCGTCAAAGGCTGGCGGCAGGCGAAAATGGGCTATTTCTTCCGGGCGGAGAGTTTTTATAACGTCGCCACGATGGAAGAGGAATACAGCAGGCAGCTGGGCGGCCGGCCGCAGCATTATCATGAAAAGTCGCACGGGGAAAGTTTTCTTGCGCTTGCGCAAAACAGCTTCCGCGAAAACGGGCTCTATCTTATGGACGAACCGGAGGCGGCACTCTCCCCGCAGCGGCAGCTGACGCTGCTTATGGAGATCGACCGGTTCGCGAAGGCGGGGGCGCAGTTCATTATCGCGACCCACTCCCCGATCCTGCTGGCGCTGCCCGGCGCGGAGATCCTTTCGTTTGACGGAAAGATCCATCCCGTATCGTATGAAGAGACGGAAAGCTACCAGGTGACCGAAATGTTCATCAACAGCCGGGAGCAGATCCTGAGAAGGCTTCTTCAGGATTGAAAAGCGCGCCGGCGAACGCAGCCGAAAATTGCAGGCGTAAAAGGCAGCTGTAAATATGGAAAGAAGACCCGTAAAGGGTATCGGGGCATCATGAAAACGATCCGTGTGGTCGCGGCGGTGATCCGCGACGAAGACAAGATATTCGCCACCCAGCGCGGCTATGGC